>NZ_JBFBJZ010000059.1:0-50224 GCF_040686255.1 Kitasatospora sp. NPDC085879
GACGTGCCGGTCGGCCCCTCCGTCGAGGCCGCCGCACGCGCCGAGGCGGCCGCGGGCCCGGGCCCCGGGGGGGGCCCGGGCGCCCCCCCCCGCCACCTCCGTTTCCCGGTCGGCAGCGGCGGGACCGGTGACACGGCGAGGCTCCGGTCGGTGCGGGTGACGTGAGTGGTCAACAGCGCCTCGTCCGGGTCCGGCGGAATCGGCGGAACGGTGATGTAGTGCTCCAGCACCGGCAGGTCCGCAGGTTTGCGGCCGCCGTCGATCCACCGCTCGTACTGCGCCTGGTAGCCGGCCGCGTCGATCGGCTGCCTGTTCAGCACCTGGAAGTTGACGAGGTGGACGTGCATCGGGTGGGCGTCGTGATTGGGATTGATGTACTCCCAGATCTCGGTGGAGCCCGCCTTGATGAAGTCCTGGGACGGCTCCATGAACGGCACCGCGTTGAACGTCATGGTGCTGAAGAGTTGAAACGTCCAAGGGATACCCGGGGCGGCGAAGGGAGCCGGCGCAGCACGCCGGGCCGGTCCGGGAAACACCACTCGTTGGGCCGATTCGTCCGAAGTCACTCGACCGGAATCGACGTTCTTCAGCGAGGTCTCCCGGCGGTCCGCCCGGCGCCCGGAACGGCGCCGGGCGGTGCCGGGCGGCGGGAACGACCGGTTCAGCAGCCGGTGTTGTGCACGCCCGGCGTCTCGAAGTCGCCCTGGCCCTCGGCGGCCAGGACGCCGTAGATGGTGCTGCAGCCCAGCTGCTGGTTCTTGAACTCGTAGACCTTGGTGTCGCCCTTCTTCACCGTGTAGGCGTTGCTGAGGTGCGTGGTGTTGCCCTTGCGGTAGCCGAACTTCACGGTGACCGCGGAACCGCCGGTCTTGCCGTAGACGAGCCGGACGGTGTGGCCGCCGTCGGTGATGGCCACGCAGAACGAGCCGTTGGACAGCGAGGTGCAGGACGGGCCCGCGGCGCGGGCGCCGACCGCCGACTCGTCGGCCGAGGCCGGCGCCGCCATGCCCGCGGCCGCGAGGAGAGTGGTGGCGAGCACGACGCCGGCCCGAGTGTGGTTACGCATGAGGAGAATCCTCTTCCTGCAGACAGCTGGATCGATCACCAACCACCTTACCTGCGGGTAACTACGCTCAATGAACCGGGCCCGGCGGAGAACTGACGCGCAGTGAGGAGAGGGGGGCACCCGGGGGTCGGATTCCGCAACGATCTTCGTCCGATGTCTACCCACCGGTAACCCTGATGGGCCATCCTGCTCCCACGTTCGAGCGAAGGAGCATGAGCATGGCAGGTAGGTCCGGGATCCGGTATCTCGCGGTGGTGGCGGCCACGGGGGCGGTGCTGGCCGTCGGTGCGGCGCAGCCGGCCGCCGCCGCGGAGCAGGCGCCGAGCGCGCCGGCCGCCGCGCAGAGCCTCGGCCGCCCGAGCGTGCCGTACGAGACCTGGCTGAAGGACGTCCAGGTCGTGGCCGACGCGGCGGGTGCCTATGTGCAGGCGAGAGTGCCGCAGGCACCGGTCGGGTACCGGCCGGCGGTCGTCCTCGACATCGACAACACCTCCCTGGAGACCGACTACACGCCGTCGTACCCGACGCCGGCGGTCGCGGCGGTGCTGAAGGTGGTGCAGGCGGCGCACGACCGCGGGGTGAAGGTCTTCTTCGTCACCGCCCGCCCGGACTTCGTGGACGCCTTCACCCGGTACAACCTGACCAAGGTCGGCTACCCGGTCGACGGGCTGTACGGCCGGTCGTTCTGGGACCTCTTCCAGGAGACGGGGGCGTTCAAGACCGCGAAGCGCCAGGAGATCGAGCGCAACGGCTACACGATCATCGCCAACATCGGCAACAACACCACCGATCTGGTGGGCGGTCACGCCGAGCGGACCTTCAAGCTGCCCGACTACGGCGGCGCCCTCTCCTGATCGGGTACGGGAGGCCGGCCGGCGCCGGGTGTGCGGCACCACGTCGAGGGCGCGCTCTAGCCGGGTCGGCCGGCCGACCGGGCGTCGGACAGGGCCGTCCAGCGGCGGCGGCTGCCCTGGGCGTGCAGGCGGGTGCCGATCCGGACGGTCTCCCGGGTCATGCCGGGTGCGCCGCTGAGTTCGGCGGTCGCCAGCAGGTGGGCCGCCGGGTCGTCGTCGCGCTTGCGGATGCTGGCCCGGATCAGCAGCCGCTGGAGCTGCTCGGGGCCCCGCCACGAGGCCTCCACCAGGGACTCCCACTGGGCCCGGTCGGCCCGGCCGGCGAGGAGGGAGACCGGCCGGTACCAGCGTTTGGTGAGGCCGGCCACGGAGCCGGTCGGCAGTCCGCTCAGCCGGTCGGCGACCGCGCCGAAGAGCAGCACCGCCTCGCCCGGCGAGCTGAGGGCGAGCCGTTCCAGCAGGCGTCCGACGACGATCACGTCGGCGACCTCGCCCGCTTCGGCGAGCCGCACCAGGGCGGCCCGGCGGGCGGCCGTCGCCCGCCGCGGGGTGTCCAGCGGGTGGTGCAGGCAGAGCAGGCCGGTCAGGCAGGCCCGGGCGACGCCTTGCGCCTCCTCGACCCATCGCCGGCTGTCGCCGGTGTGCCGTGGCGCGGTCACACCGCCGGCGAAGTCCCGCAGGTCGTCCTCGAACCGCCGCCACTGGTCGGTGGCGAGTTCGCCGCTCGGCGTGTGCTCGACGACCGTCCGCACGAGCATGAGCAGCGCCTTCAGCCGGAAGGGGTGTCCGCCCTTGGCGAGCGTCTCCCGGAGCCGTTCGGCCTCCGGCGGGTCGAGGACGCCCCGGGCGGCCAGCCCGGCCCGTAGCTGGAGCGGCTGACGGGCCATCTGGTCGCCGTAGGCGCCGGTCCAGGTCAGGTCGCAGAGCCGTTCGAGGGCGGCGGCGTGGCGGCGCAGCGCGGCCGTCAGCCGGGGGTCGACGCCCTCCGGAGCGCCGTCCTGAGTTCCGTTCCGGCTGACGCGCGGGCCGCCGCCGGTCTGCCGGTCGTCGGCGCCGGAGAGGCGGAGCGCCGGGCAGAGCCAGCCCGGGTCGAGGTGGGGGTCGATCATGCCGTCGGCGAAGAGCAGGTCGAGCAGTTCGGGGTGGTCGGGCAGCAGGCGCTGTAGGGAGTGGGTGACGATCCGGTCCACCCTGGTCTCCCGGTACGGTCCGGGCGCGGCCTCCCGGGCGCGGTCCTCGCGCCACAGCCGCAGGGCGTCCAGCGCGTGGCGGTGTCCGCTGGTGGCGGCGGCGACCAGGAGGGTGGCGGCGCCGGCGTCGTCCAGCCAGATCCGGCGCAGTGCGGCGGCGGACCGGGGGCGGCCCTCGCGACGCCGTTCGGCGCCGGCCGCGGCGGCGGGCCAGGCTTCGGCGGCGAGCCGGGCGGCGGTCGCGGTGTCCAGGTGGCGGCTCCAGGTGTGCACGGCCAGTCCGTGGGCGTCGTCGGTGGGCCGCGGGCGGTCCAGCGCTCTGAGCCGGCCGACCAGCCAGTCGCGGACGACGGCGGTGGCGGCGGGTTCCGGTCGGGCCGTCCGGGTGGAGGGTGTGTCGCCGCCGACGGTGTCGGCGGTGGGGCGGTCCGCGGTGAGGAGCGGCCGCAGGTAGCCGTCGGTGAAGAGCAGCCAGGTGGCCGGGCGGGCCTGGGCGAGGACGGCCGCCAGGTGCCGGGTGGCCTCCTCGGTGGTGGCGCCGAGGGCGAGTTCGCCGACCGCGCGGACCTTGGCGTGGGAGACCAGCGACTGCGGGTCGCGGGCGGCGTCGGCGAGGACGGCGGCCGCGTCCGGCATCCGGGCCGCGGGCCGGGCGAGCCAGCCGCTCGCGGTCAGCCGGCCGAGCGCGGACTGGAGTTCCATGCCGTCCTGGCCGGTGGGTGCGGCGCCCGGCCAGCGGTGCCGGACGATCGGGCGGGCCAGCCGGTACGGGCGTTCCGGCCAGTCGTGCCGCCTGGCGGCGAGGCGCAGCGCGCGGGCGAGGGGCAGGAGTTTGCGGGTGGGGTCGGCGAGGAAGGTCCGCAGTCGCGGCCACACCCAGTCGGGGCGCTTGTCGGCGAGTGCCTCCAGCAGCTGCAGGACGCGGGTGGTCTCGGCCTCCTGGCGGGTCAGCAGCCAGGCCCACAGGCAGACCGTGCCCTCGCAGCGCGTTCCGCGGCAGCGGCCGGGTGCGGCGGGGCAGCTGCCGTCCACGACGGCGACGACGCTGTCGGTGAAGCTCTCGGCGAGCCTGGTGAGCACCTCGACCAGCGGCCAGCGCAGTGTGCGTTCCCCGCCGCGCCACAGTGCGACGAGTTCGGCGGCGAGCCGCTCGCCGTCCCGGTGGCAGGTGGCGGGCAGGGCCTCCAGGTAGACCCGGGCGAGCTCGGTGGGGAGGGCGGCCACCAGGGGGGTGAGCACCGCCCGGAGTGCGGGCCCGGGCGCGGGCAGCCTCGCGTACACCCGCAGCAGCAGGGCTCGCAGCCCGTGCAGTTCGTGGTCCTCGCCGCGGCCCTGCGCGGTCTCGGCGGCGAGTTCGGTCAGCACCGCGGTGCACTCCTCGGCGGCCCGGCCGCCGCCGCGGCCCGCCTGGACGAGGGCCTGCTCCGCGACGGCGAGGCGGAACTGGTCGTGCGGGTGCTCGCGCAGCCAGTCGAGCAGCAGCCGGATCGGGTCGCCCGTCCCGCCGGCGGTGAGGCGGCAGAGCCGGCGGCCGGCGGCGAACTCGAACAGGGTCTGGTGGGTGTAGGCGTACTGGCTGTCCGTGCCGGACTCCTGGCGGTCCAGCACACCGCGGGCGACCAGCCCGAGCAGGTCGGCCCGTGTCCGGGCCGCGTCGTCCGCGGAGCCGGTGCCCGTTGGCGGACCGGTGCCGATCCTGGTCTCCGGGATCTCCAGCCGACCGTCTTCCAGCATGAGTTCGGCGAGGCTCTCGCCGGCCTCCGACAGATCGGCCGTGCCGGGGCCCTCGGCCGAGGTGCCGGCGCGCCGGTCCTGCCGGACGCGGTGCTGCCAGTAGAGGTCGTAGAGCGCCGTCGCGTCGATCTCCCGCACGTCGGGCGGCCTGGGGGCGAACACCTCGAAGAGCATCCGCAGGGTCAGCGGGGCCTGGCACACCTCCCGCATCGGCAGGCCCTTCACGGCCGCGCCGGTGACCGTCCGGCAGATCTCGTCGACGGAAACCTCGGGCTGCCCGCCGTAGAACCAGCGGGCGTGCGAGCGGACGGCCGCCTCCTGCTCGCGCGGACTGTACGGACCGAGCTGCTTCCAGACGAGGTCGAAGTCCTCGACGGCGGGCCGCAGGATGCGGGCCTCGCGTTCGCGGCAGGTGAGCAGCACGGGCAGGCCGTGCTCGGCGGCGAGCGCGAGGACGTCGGCGAGCAGGGCGAGCCCGGTCTCCTCGGCGACCAGCAGATCGGTGGTGTCGAGCAGGAACACCGCCCGCCGCGCGAGGTGCCGGCAGGCCGCGCGGAGTACCGCGAGGGGCAGTGGCGCGCTCTCGCCGCCGTGCTGCCAGAGGTCTCCGGCCCGCAGGAAGTAGGGCCGGGGCCCGTCGGAGTCGGCGGCGAGCTGCCCGTGCAGCCGCCACAGCAGGGTGGTCTTGCCGGCGCCCGGTGCGCCGGTGACGCAGCCGGAGCCGCCCCGGCGCAGCAGCGCCAGCAGTGACCACTCCAGGTCGCGGGGGACGGCGAGGGCGTTGAGGTCGAGCACCGCCTCGCCGGGGGCCGAGCCGCCCTGGTGGCCGGCGGCGGCGACGGCGAGCCGGCTGTAGCGGTCGAGGGCGGCGACCTCCGCGGGTTCGGCGGCGGGCGCGGTGTCGCGTTCGGTGAGCAGGCGCCGCAGGAGCGCGGAGTCGTCCCGGTGCAGGCCGATCCGGGCGGCCAGCTCCATGGCGCGTTCGTACGGGATCGCGAGGTCGCCGGTCTGGTGCCGGGAGACGGTCGCGGCCGACACCTGCAGCAGTGCGCCTGCCTGCTGGACGCCGCCGGCGGCGCGCACCATGAGTCTGATCGCGTCCGTGAGCGCCGTCCGCTCGTCGAACCGCCTGCGCGCCACCCGTCCGGTCGCCATCGCCCCCCTCTGCCCCTCCGGTCCGGCCTCCGATTGTGCACCGGTTTTGCACGGCACTTCCGACGGGTCGTCAGAATGCCTGCTCAGAGGCCCGGGCGAGCCGTGCGATGTGCAGTGTGCGCGGGAGATCGGTCGGTCCGTCCGCCGCCCGGAGGCTCGGGGATGTCCACCTGACAGACCCTCCGAAGGCGGGGAAGAACCCATGGATCCGCAGACCGTCCTGCTCGCCCTGATCGAACTCGTCGCCCGCCGGCTCGACCACGAGCTGCTCACCGGGCTCGCCGCCCTCGGCGCGGCGGCGATGGCCGCGACCGTCGCGCTGCTGCGCTGCCGTCCCGTCGACCTGCCGGAGGTGCTCCGCGTCCTCGTCCGGCTGTTCCGCAGGAACTGACCGACGGCGCCCCCTCCCCCTGCCTGCTATCACCTGCTACCTTCACTCGTATGGCGAAGACCCAGGTGAACCTCCGCATGGACGAGACCGTCGCCGAGATGGCCAAACACGCCGCCGAGACACGGCGCATGCCGGTCAACGACTACGTGGCCCAGTTGATCCGCGACGACAACGAGAAGCTGCGGCACGTCTTCCTGGCCGGTGCGCAGCACGTGCTGGACGAGTACGGGGACCTCCTGGACGGGATCGAGGCGGCGTGATCCTGCACGTCGACCTCGCCTGGATCCTCGAGGTGGCCGAGCGGGCCGGGGTGGGTGATCCGGCACCGGTGGACTACGGGGTGGCGATCGCCGCCGTCGAACGGCACCGCGCGGTGGTCGCGGGGCACGACGTCTACGACGGGCCGTTCGCGCGGGCCGCGGCGCTCGCCCACACGCTGGGCCGGCTGCCGTGGCTGGAGCGCTCCAACCTCCGGGTGGCCGTGGCCGTCGCGCACGGCTACCTGCTCGCGAGCGGGGTCGCGGTGAAGCTGGACCAGGATCGCGTGAGCGCCGTCGCCGGTGAACTCCGGCGCCCCGACTCCACTGCGGCCGACCTCGCCACCGCCCTCCGGACCTGGACGGCCTGATCCCGGCACGGCCGCCCGCACGTCGACCTTCCGGCAGTCGACTTGACGGTGCGTCGAAGTAATCGCTTGCTTCGCGGACGGCCGTCCCGAACGATCTCGCTCCATGGCGAGCACCGCTGTGCGGCACGCCTCGCCCCTCCCCCGCTCCGTCGCGTTGGTGACCGGCGTCGGCCGCACCGTCGGCATCGGCGCGGCCGTCACCCGACAACTCGCCGCCTCCGGCTGGGACGTCGGACTCACCCACTGGACCCCGTACGACCGGCGCATGGGCCTGGGGCGCCGAGCCCGGGGCGACGGACGCGATCACCGCCGCGCTCGCGGAGCACGGCGCGGCCGGCTGGGCGGTCGAGGCCGATCTCGCCGATCCCGGCGCACCGGCACGCGTCTTAGACGAGGTCGAGCGAAACGTCGGCTGGATGTCCGACGAGGTGCGGGACGAGGTGCTCGCCGGAACCCCGCTCGGCCGCCTCGGCTCCCCTCAGGACACCGCGCATCTGGTGGACTTCCTGTGCTCGCCCCGCGGCCAGTGGGTCAACGGTCAACTCCTGGTGAGCGACGGCGGGTTCAGCCGCCGTACCGGCTGATCCGGGGCTCCGGGGGCGGTCACGCCCAGTCGGGCAGCAGCGAAGGGCTGCGGGACTCCACCATCGCCGGGGCGCTGGACAGCCGGCCCGTTCCGCCGCCGTGGAGGCGGAGCGCGGCCGAGACCTGTGCCCGGGCGAATCCCGCGGCCGGGCAGCGGCGCGCGCCCAGGCCGAACGGCATGAACCAGTACGGCCGGGAGGTGTGCCGCCACCGGTCGGGCCGGAACGACTCGGGCTGCTGCCAGCCACGCCCGTGGCGGTGGATCAGCCACGGGCTCACGACCACGAGGTCCCCGAGGTCGAACGGCAGGACTCCGCGCGTCTCGACGACGGTGCGCGCGATCATGAAGCTCGGCGGGTACAGCCGGAGCACCTCGTCGACCGCCGAGGGCGGCGCGCCGGGCCGTACCCCGAGCGAGATGGCGCTGAGCGTCGCCGCGGTGGTGCTCCCCCAGCCGGCCAGGACCATCGCCCGTAGCTCCTCGGCGATCCGATCGACCGTCCATCCGTCGGCCGCGAGAGTGCGCAGGAAGGCGGAGTCCGACCCCGACACGAGTCCCGTCACGTACCGCAGCAGGCCGTCGCCGGGAACGCCGGGGCCGCTGGCGCCGGTCGGGCCTGAGCGTCCGGCCGGGGCCGGACGTTCCAGGACGGACCAGGTGCGGTGGACGAGCGAGCGGAGGAGAGCGCCGTCCACCGAGCCGGGGGCCTGCCCGGTGACCTGGGCGAGCATCGCCGAGGCCACCGCCTCGGTCACCCGGGCCGCGGGGGCCGGGAAGCCCCCGTGCGGCAGCGCGGCCCGCAGGTGGCCGATCACCGCGTCCCGATCCCCCGCTGCCGCGGTCATCGCCCGCACCAGCCGCCGCTTCACACCGCGCACCCGCTCGCCGTGCATCGCTCCGACCCCGCCCAGCAGCCGCTGGGAGTGCTCGGGGCGCGACTTCCGGCCGACCGAGGACGTGAGGAAGAGGCGGGCCGGCGACAGGTCGCCGACCAGCCAGCCGGGGCGGCCGCCGAAGTCGCAGCGGACCATCGGTTCCACCGGGCCGGTGCCGTACGCCCTGATCGCCTCGAACAGCTCCGGGCGGTGGGCCAGCGACAGGTCCGGGAAGCTGCTCGGCGTCACGCCGCGTCCGCCTCTCGTCCGGCCCGGCCCGGACGTCCCAGCCGGTGGTCGTCCCCGGGGCGGTGCGGCAACGGCGTCTCGGGGAGACCGCCGACCTTGAACCGCAGCAGGGTCCGCGTGCTGGGCCGGGGAATGGCCGGGCCCCGGTGCAGCGCCGCGTGGTTGTCGAAGACCAGCACCCGGGCCGGGGCGACCACGGCCTCGTACCACTGCGGCACGGCGGCGAGCCGCCGTTCAAGCTCCCGGCCGGCCGCGGCGCCCGGGGTGCCGCCCGCGAGGAAGGCGTCGAGGGCCGGCCGGAACCAGCGCGGGACCTCGCCCCGGACGGGCGCGTGCAGCGGGGCGAGCCCGGGGTAGCGCGTCCGCCAGGAGACCTCCTCGCGCCGCATGACGGAAGGCAGGGCGCCGCCGTCCGCCCCGTCCTCGTCGACGAAGGCCCAGGGCAGGACACTCGTCGCCGGCTCCTGCAGCTCGGGGTCCTCGCGCAGCAGCCCGAGGATCGTCCACCGATTGGGCCGGGCCCAGGGCGTGCTGTCGGTGTGCCAGGTCTGCTCGTAGCGGTCGACGCCCCCGGTCGGGACCTCGGAGACCGGGCCGCCGAGCGTCGCGCTCGCCGGGTGGTCGTGGCGGCCGAGGAGGTCGCCGAGGACCGACACCACGGCGAGCGTGAGACCCGGGCCGGGGAGCGTGACGGCGGCGCAGCGGGACGGGCCGGCGAGCGTGTCGGCGAGGGACGTGCGGAAGTCCGCGCTCTTCGCGGCGGCGTCCAGGTCGGCGAGCAGGCCGGTGTCCCGGGCGGCGCGCAGCCCCTTGAGGAGGGTCCCGGGCGTGTCCGCGGGCCAGTCGGCGAGCAGGGCCGCCCATGCGGGTGGCACCGGCACGGCGGGGACGGTCAGGGGTGCGAGCGGCATCGGTGGCGCCCCGCCCTCAGCCGAAGTGCCGGGCGAGGAGACGGCGTACCCGGTCGATGCTCTCCGGGCTCGCCTGGCGGGTGATGAACACGTCGAGCTCCTCGTCGTGGGTCAGCTCGCCCCAGGCGCCGTCGAGGGTTCCGGCCAGCCCGGTCAGGAGGCTGAGTCCGAGCGAGGGGTAGGCGGAGTCCGTGGCATGGGCGAGGAAGAAGGCGAGGCTCCGCTGGCGTGTGGTGTACGGGTCGCGCTCGCGGTAGTTCTCGAGGCTGAAGTGCGGGTGGCAGGCGTCGAGCAGGAGCTTGGGTGTCTTCCACACCGGCATGATCACCCGGTGTGCGCCCAGCGGGCGGACGGGGTAGCGCAGCGGCCGGTTGCCGTTCATCACCATGAACAGGGCCTCGGCGAGCAGGTCCTCTCGGTTGTAGCCGAACGCCAGGTCCGTGGCGCCCCGTTCGCGTGCCAGGGTCCGTGCCGTCCGGAGGATCAGGAAGGTGCCGAAGAAATGCAGGGCCTCGTTGGTGAACGCCTCCCGGAAGTCCGCGTACAGCTCGTCGAGACTCGTCGTGATGCCCAGCAGCGCGGAAATGTCGGACGGCTGGAGAACGCGGTGCTCGATCCCGAGGTCCTGGCACAGCACTCCGGCCCGGACGGCGGCCGCCGGCGAGAACACCGCGCCGAAGACCAGCGTGAAGGCCAACAGCTTTTCCCGCGGCACCGTGTTCGCGAGGCCGTAGGCGAGGGCATTGCTGTCGCCGCCGCCGGATATTCCGAAAACGCATCCGGATTCCGCGACGGCATAGCTGCGGTCGAACTCCCGCACCTGGTCGATGACCATGGTGCGGGCCTCGGCGGCTCCGACCGTGGTGACCACCTCTCGGGCCGTCCCGTCCGGCCGGGTGCGCATCGCGCGGAATCCGACACCCTCCTGTTGCCCGCCGCGCTCGGGAGGATCGGTCGGCAGGATCGTGGGGAAGAGCGTGTTGCGGATGGCCCGGACCACCAGCTCGTCCGCATCGGTCGGCAGGTCGGCCAGCTGGGTCGACAGCGGCACCGGTGTGGCCTCGCCGCCACGTACCAGGTACGGCTGGAACATGGTCTCCGGCAGGCGGTTGGCGGCGAGCAGCGCACCGATCGTCAGGTCCGCCAGGCCCAGGGGCCTGGTGCTGAGGACGTCCTCCAGGTGGATGGGAAGGCGGTCGGGCACGGGCACGCTCCTCTGCTCGGTCACTCCGACGGTCGGTCGCTCCGGCGGTCGGGCCCGACGCGGGGCGGTGCCCGGCGGTGCGGGCGGTACGCCCCGCGCGGGGGACGGTCAGGCCTCAGACCTGGGCGGTGAGTGCCGAGGCGCAGAGCACGAATTCGACGCCCTCGGCCGTCATCCGGTCCATTCCCAGCTCGGGAAGCGTGGCGAACACGATCTCCGCCGGCTGCTCGACCTCCAGCATTTCCTCCGGCCGTGCCGGACTGATGGGCATGAGTTTCCTCCCGAAATATTACGGTGTCGTACGGACAAGGAAACCTAACACGGAGAAAACCGGCGCACCAGACCGCCCGTGAACATCATTCCGATGTGACGGGAATGAAATTCCGGAATTCTCGGGGCCGGAGATGAAGGCGTGCACAATTGGACGGGCCGCCGCGCGGGAGTCGCGTGGGAGGGGTGGTGCGCGGCCGTATCAGCCCGGGCCGGCCGCGGCATCCCCGGCCCGGACGAGAGCGTCCACCTGCGCGCGCAGCGCCGGCGACCAGCCCTGCGGATCGGCATCGCAGCGGTCGCACTTCTCCCGCCAGCGGGCGAACCCGTCGGCGATGTCGTCGGCCGAGTGCACCCACTCGCCCTCGCCCGCCCTGCCGTGCCACAGCAGGCCGGGCCGGTCCGGATCCCGGCAGAGGTCGAAACCGTGCAGGTACTGCAGGGCCGTGACGACCAGCGGGGCGAGGTCGACGAACGCCCCCTCGCCCTCCACCCAGGGGGCCGCCCACGCGTGCACGGCCTCGCGGGTCACCTCACCGGCGATCAACGCCCGCCACTGCCCTGCCACTTCCGCACGGCCGGGCGGGAGCGGCGGCGCCTTCGGATCGCTCATGCCCGAACACTTCCGGCCGCACGGACCGAGGTCCACCGAAATCCGGCGGCCAGGCCGTCGATCACTTCACATGCGTGGCGATGGTCCGTGCGCACTCCATCGCCTCGGCCTGCGTGGTGTCCACCTCCAGGTCATAGGCCACACCCTGGTGGACCACCTCTGCCTGGGACGCGGCCATCCCGATGGTCCGATCGCCCCGTGCGACCTCACGGCCTGCGGCAACCGGTCCGTCACACCTGACGCCGACCCAGAGCACCTGCAGGTCGCCCAAGGCCTTCTGCCAGCCCTGCTGTGAGTCCGCTCCGCCGAGGAAGACCTCGTCAACGATGACCCGGGCGCCCGCACGGGCCATTGCGGCGATCCCCTCGATCCATGCCGCTTCCATCGTTCGGAACTCCGGCCCGACGATCACCTCTCCGTCCGGAGCGAACTCGATCCCGCCGTCCGACCCCTGCATGGACGCCGGCATCGCCTCGACCAGCGTGTCCGTTCCGAGGGCCAGCCACGGGTCCGGCAGGACGGCCTGCAGGCACCGCACGATCCCGGACTTCCCCGAGCTGGAGCCACCGTTGAGAACGATCACCTGAGTCATCACAGCGCCACAGTAGAGGCACCGGGGCCACGAAACTCCGTCACCGGCTCCTCCGCACCGAACGAACGCCGGAACTCACTCACCCCCACCTGACACTCCGACACACCTCTGGCCCGGCCCGGCAAACACCACGGGACGACCCGGGGCAACGCGACCTGCTCCGATTGGAGCCCACCAGTGGTCGACGTCTCCCCACGGCCGCAGGCTGGCCTACGTAGTGCCTGCCCGAACCATGCCGCGGCGGGCCGAACCACGCGGCGTCGGGCCGGCCGGGGCGGCCGGGGACGTCAGAGAGACGGGATCACATGGCCGAACAGGGCATCAGCCCGGGCGTCCTGCCGTCCGTTCGCGGAATCGGCAGGTTCGTGCGAATGCGGGCGCAGCACCGGTCCGCACGACGACGCTGCCGGGGCACGCCCACCGGGGTGGCGCTCGTCGCAGCCGGTCTCACCGTCCTGGGTGTGATCGGCCCGACACCGAGCAGCGCCGTGTCACCACCCGTCCGTGAGTCCCTGTCAGGAGGTGAGGCGCGGTTCGTTCCCGGTCCCTGCCCGGAGACGCCCGAGCCGGTGCCCGGGCACTGCGGCGTCCTGGAGGTGCCCGAGAACCGCTCCCACCACGGCGGGGGGACCATCCGGTTGGCCGTCGCGATCATTCCGGCCACGTCCGCGACGCCGGCCGCGGACCCGGTGGTGTTCATGGAGGGGGGTCCCGGCGGCGACGCGCTCGGGGCCATCCCCTTCCTGGTCGCCTCCGGCGTGAACCGGGAACGCGATCTGATCGTCATGACCCAGCGCGGAGGGCTCTACTCGCAGCCGAACCTCGCCTGCCCGGAGATCGACCGGTTCAACGCGGACTCCGTGGGGCTGCGCTACGACGCGCCGTCGACCGGACGGCTCCTGGTGCGCGCCGCGAAGGAGTGCAAGGACCGTCTGACGGCCGACGGCATCGAGCTGAGCGCCTACAACACCACCGAGAACGCCGCGGACTTCGCCGACCTGCGCAAGGCGCTGGGCATCAAGCGGTGGAACGCCTACGGGTACTCCTACGGCACCGACCTGGCCCTCACCTATCTGCGCCGACACCCCCAGGGGATCCGCTCGGTGGCGATCGACTCGGTCGCACCTCCGCAGATCGTGAGCCTGCCCTGGACCTGGGACAGCGCCCGGGAGGGGATCGGCGCGATCTTCGCGGCGTGCGAGGCCCAGCCCGGCTGCAGGAGCCGCTACCCGGACCTCCCGCGCACGCTGACCGAGCAGGTCCGCCGCCTTGAGGCGCACCCCCTCACGCTGACGGTGCAGCCACCGGGGGGAGGAGACCCGGTGAAGGTCGTCCTCGACGGGGGCGCGCTCGTGAACCTGCTGGTCGCCGACGGTGGCGCCATGCCCGCCGTCGACGTCCCCGCGGCGCTCGACGAACTCGCCCACGGGAATCCGGAGCGCTTCGCGCAGGCCCGTGCCAGCGGCGCGACGCCCGTCATCGGCGAGTTCGCCCACGGCCTGACGCAGTCGGTGGCCTGCGCCGAGTGGGTGCCGGGCTTTTCGGAGTCCGACCTGCTGAAGGCGGGGCGCCGGGCCTTCCCCGGGTGGCCGGACACGGTCCTGGCCCATGCCCCGCAGCTCCCCTTCGAGCACGACGTGTGCCGCGTCTGGAACGTCCCGGACCGCACCGCCGTCCAGCGGGTGGCCACCGCCAGCAACGTACCGACGCTCATCGTCTCCGGAACCTTCGACGCGAAGACCGGGGCGAGCTGGGGAGCGTACACGGGCCGGACGCTGCCCCGCTCGACCGCCGTGCGGATTCCCGGAATCGGCCACTTCGTGGTCCCCCAGTCGCCCTGCGCGCAGAGCGTCCTGGCCTCCTTCCTCGCACGTCCGACCGCGCCCGACACCGGTTGCGTGGCAGGACTCGCGCCGAAACCGTTCACCATCACCCCCTGACCCGGAGACAACATGACGTCCACCCGCCCACCCCACCACCGGCGTCTCGTGCGGCGGCTCCGGACCACGCTCTCCGGAGCCACTGCCGGTGTCCTGCTCGTCGGCCTCGCCGCGCTGCCCGCCCGGGCCGAGGCCGGCGCCGAGGAACCGCTCGGCACGGTCGTCCGGACGGCGGGCCACGCCCGGTTCACCCCGGGCCCCTGCCCGAGGACGGCGGACCCGACGCCGGCCCTGGAGACGGCCCGCTGCGGAACGCTCACCGTGCCCGAGAACCGTGCCCGGCACACGGGCCGGAAGATCACCCTCGCGGTCGCGATCGTGCCCGCCACACACAGACGGGCGCCCGACCCGATCGTGTGGCTCGCCGGCGGTCCCGGCGACGACGCGAACTCCGAGATCCAGCTGGCGCTCAGCGGCGGACTGAACCGCGACCGGGACGTGATCTTCATGTCCCAGCGCGGCACCTACTCGGCCGACCCGGCACTCACCTGCCCGAACGTCGACGAGTTCAACGCGCGCGCCCTCGGCCTCGTCTACGGCGCGCCGTCCACCGGGCGCCTGCACGTCACGGCGACACGGGCCTGCCGCGACCGGCTGGTGGACCTCGGGGCCGACCTGAGCGCCTACAACAGCACCGAGAGCGCCGCCGACTACGCAGACCTGCGCGTCGCACTGGGCATCCGGCGGTGGAACGTGTTCGGCATCTCCTACGGCACCGACCTGGCCCTCCTCTACATGCGCCTGCACCCGGAGGGCATCCGTTCGGTCGGCATCGACGGCGTCCTGCCGCCGTCCCTCGCCAGCGGAGCCGTGACCTGGAAGGCCGCGCGCGAGGGCTTCGACGGCATCTTCGACGCCTGCGCGCAGCAGCCCGCCTGCAACGACCGCTACCCGCACCTGAAGGCCACCTTCGAACGCCTCGTCCGTGCACTTGAGGCCCGACCGGTCACCACCACCGTCACCGTGCCGGACCACCCGGAGCCGGTGAAGGTCGTACTGGACGGCGGCACCCTGGTGAACTGGCTGACCTTCGCCAGCCACCTGGCCACCGGAGTGCCCCGCTCCATCGACGAGCTGGCCCACGGCAACCCGCAGCGGATCGCCGAGCAGCTGGCGGGCGGCAAGCTCAGCCCGCAGGCCATCGGCAGGCTTTCGCACGGGCTCGCCTACGGTGTCTTCTGCAGCGAGTGGACACCGTTCGAGAGCGAGGCCGACGTGATCCGGGCCGGGCGGCGCGCGTTCCCGTCGTTCCCCGAGTCGGTGCTGGCCAACGCACCGGGACTCGCCTGGCTCCACGCGGACTGCCGCGCCTGGGACGTCCCCGCAGCCCCGCGTTCGGTCCGGGACGTGACGCGCAGCGACATCCCGACCCTCGTCCTGTCGGGCGGGTTCGACTCCCAGACCGCACCGAGCAGCGGGCCGTACGCCGCCCGCACGCTGAGCCGGTCCACCGAAGTCACCGTCCCCTACGTCGCCCATGTGGTCTTCGCCGACTCGTCGTGTGCGCAGACGATCACCCGCTCGTTCTTCGACACTCCGACCGCGCCGAACACGGGATGCCTCGCAGGTCTCCAGCCTCCCGAGTTCGACATCGCGCCGTAGGACGCATCCCGGCCGACTCTTCCGGTCAGCACACTAGGGTGCTCGGATGGTCGGGATTCCGGAGACGTTCGTGCGGACGACGGTCGAGCGCGAGGGTGAGCCCGGCCGGGCCTGGGTCGCGCATCTGCCCTCGCTGGTCGACGAACTTCTCCAGACCTGGAACTGCACGCCCTCCGGGCCGGTGGGGCACGGCGGGGTCGGGATCGTCGTCCCGGTGCGCTCGGCCGGCGGGGCGGCGGTCTTGAAGGTCTCCTTCCCGCACCCGGGGAACGTCCACGAGCCGGACGCCTTCGCGATGTGGGGCGGCCGCGGCGCGGCCCGGCTGCACCGGCGCGACGACGCCCGCTTCGCCATGCTGCTGGAGCGGGCCGGGGCCGGCACCCTGGCCGAGCACGGCGACGTCGAGGAGGCCGTGGCCGTGGCGGGCCTGCTCGCCCGCAGGCTCGCCGTCCCGGCACCGCCCGGGCTGCCGCGCCTGCGCGACCTGGCTCCGGAATGGGAGGCGGGCCTCCGGAGGGACGCCGGGCGGCTGCCGCGTCCGCTGCCCCGGTGCGTCGTCGAGGCCGCGCTCGCGACCGTCCGGGAGCTCGGCCGGGACCAGCCGGAGACGCTCGTCCACGGCGACCTGCACTTCGGCAACGTGCTGCGGGCCGAGCGCGAGCCCTGGCTGGCCATCGACCCCAAGGGGTACGCCGGCGACCCTGCCTACGACGCGCTCACGCTGGTGCGGAGCCGTTTCGAGGACCTGCTCGCCGCCGACGACCTGGAGGCGGCCGTCCTGCGTCGGCTGGCCGTCTTCGCCGACGCCGCCGGGGTGGATCGCGAACGCGTTCGCCGCTGGGTCCAGGCCCGCGCGGTGATGGCCGCCCACTGGGGCCGCGCGCACGACGATCCGGCCTGGCTGCTCGCGATCACGGACCGTGTCGCGGAGCTGCTCGTCCGGTGAGCACGCCGCCCGTCCCGGCGGGTGCAAGGCGGCCGGCGCCGGGTACACGCGCCCACCGGGGAGTACGGTCGGGAGCAGGGCACGAACAGGAGGTCACGATGGGCGGCAACGGCAGAGCGGACGGCGTCTACCAGCCAGCGGACACCGGCGACGAGCAGGCCGACGCCACCGCACTCGACCTCGCGAACGCGCTGGACGAACGCACCTACGACGACATCCTCGACGAGGGCTGGTCGCCGCCCGAGAGACCCCTCGGTGTGCGGCAGGCCGGCACCACGGCCGCCGAGCAGCGCACCGGTGAGACTCTGGACGAACGGTTGGCCCGCGAGCTGCCCGACCCGGCGGCGGACGGTGGGGCCGGGCCGGGCGACAGCATCGGCGACCTGGCGGACGGTGAGGGGGAGCCGGTGGACCGCGAGGCGGGTACCGAGCGGGCCGGCCGGCTGGTCGCCCCCGGCGAGGGCGCGCACCCGGACACCGAGGGCCTCTGGGCCGACGATGTCGGAATCGACGCGGGTGCGGCGGGCGCCGAGGAGGCGGCCATGCACATCGTGACGGACGCGGACCTCGACGCCGAGGTCGGCCCGGACGGTGCCCCGTCCGAGTTCTGAGGCCGGGTCAGTCGGCGGGGCCCGAGCGGAGGTCGCCGAGGAGTTCGGCGCGGTCGGTGATCACGTCGGTGAGGATGGAGCGGGCGACGGCGAGGAGTTCGGCGACCTCGGGGCTGGCGATCCGGTAGATCACGGTGGTGCCGTCGCGTCGCGAGGTGACGACGCCGGCTCGGCGCAGCACGGCGAGTTGCTGGGAGAGGTTGGAGGCTTCGACGCCGACTTCGGGGAGGAGTTCGGCGACGGCGTGCTCGCGCTGGCTGAGGAGTTCGAGGACTCGGATGCGCACCGGGTGGCCGAGGGTTTTGAAGAACTCGGCCTTGATCTGGTACAGCGGCACGGCCGTGACAGAGGGTTGCCGCGTGGTACCGGGTGGCATGGGGTCACCGTCCGTGTCGAGGATTGTTCGGGGGTCGGTTCGACTGTAGCAACGCAGGTCGAAGGACCGGGTCGCGGCGGACGCGCGGGTCGGCCGGTTCCGGGTCCGGGACTCCGGATCGCTCTCGTGACCGTATCGGTCCGACGGGCCCCCGCGCCGCAACACATGGACTTGCACATATGCGCAACTGTCCAAGTGGCCGCACGGGGACCTCCGGGCCGTCAGTTCCGCGTGGCGGCACATGAGAGGGTGGCGGGAGCCCCGGCTCCGTCGCACGGTGCCGGCAGGGGGCGGGCGACCGGCTGGAGGCATCGGTGGAGAGTTCCGACCTGTCGCGCGGTGGACGGCTGGCCGCCCACGGCGCGGCCTCGACCGCGCTGGCCCTGTGCAGCGACCGCGGGCTGCGCGAACTGGTGGACGCGGCCGTGCCGCTGGGCTCCGGCATCGGTGGGCGGTCGGCGCTGCTGGAGGTGGCCGGCACGCCGGTGTTCGTGAAGCAGGTGCCGCTGACCGATCTGGAACTGCGGCCGGAGAACGTCCACTCCACCGCGAACCTGTTCGGGCTGCCCGCCTTCTGCCAGTACGGCATCGGCGGGCCGGGCTTCGGGGCCTGGCGGGAGCTGGCCGTGCACGTCATGACGACGAACTGGGTGCTCGCGGGCGAGCACGAGGGCTTTCCGCTGATGTACCACTGGCGTGTCCTGCCGGGCCCCGGCCTGCCGTTGCCCGAGGAACTCGCCGACGTGGAACGGACCGTGGCCTACTGGGGCGGCGGACCGGGGGTGCGTCGCCGGATCGAGGCCCTCCGGGACTCCCGCGCGAGCGTCCTGCTGTTCCTGGAGTACATCCCGCAGAACCTGCACGACTGGCTGGGCGACCGGGTCGCGGCCGGCGGCGAGGAGGCCGGGCAGGCCTGCGCGATGGTGGAGCGGGAGCTGGACGCCGGCATCTCGTTCATGAACGCCCACGGGCTGCTGCACTTCGACGGCCACTTCCAGAACATCCTGACCGACGGCCGGCGGCTCTTCTTCGCGGACTACGGCCTCGCCGTCTCCTCCCGTTTCGAGCTCTCCCCGGACGAGGCCGCCTTCTTCGAGCGGCACCGCAGCTACGACCGCTGCTACACCGTCACCCACCTGGTGCGATGGCTGGCGACAGCCCTGTACGGGCACGGCCCGGACGGGCGGGACGCGTTCGTCCGCGCGTGCGCCGAAGGGAGGACGCCGCAGGGACTGCCGGCGGAGATCGAGTCCCTCCTCGTCCGCCATGCCCCGGTCGCCGACGTGCTGGGCGCCTTCTTCCGCGACCTCCAGCGGGAGAGCCGGACGACGCCGTACCCGCTGGAGGCGATCCGCCGGACCGGCCGGCCGATCACCTGACGTGTCGCCACATCGGTGACGGCAGTGGCGCCTACTCGCCCGTCGCTCGCGGGTGGCTCTCACGGCCGTGCCCTGTCACGGCGGCGATCACGGTGGCGACGGCGGCGGTCGCCACCAGGCTTGCCACCGCGACCAGGCCCGCGCCGATCACGAAGAGGCCACTGGAGTCGTCCGACCAGTCGTAGCAGGCGGCCGCGGTCAGGCCGGCCGTGGTACCGAGGACGGCGGCCGTGACGTGGCGCCGGGACGCGGCCCGACCGACCGCAACCAGCAGGGTCAGCAGCAGACCGATCACCTGCCAGGCCTCGTAGGGGCCGCTCACCGACCCGTCGGGGTGCACGTCGCGGTGCTGGTCCCAGCCCAACCAGGCGGCCCAGGCCGCGACCGGTACGAGGAACAGCACGAGGGCGGGGGCGAGTCTCTTCGACGGCGTCATGATCCAAGCGTCCCGGCCGGCCACGGACGTGGGCAGAGCGCGCGTACTCACCTCCCCCTGAGTAGCCCGACCGGGCCGGCGACCGGGCGAGCGGTTCGTTCAAGACGGCGCTGCGCAGCCCCGCCGAGACTGCTCGCATCGATCTGCGCGGCGACTGCGGGCAGTGGGGCTCCGCATTCGGTCAGGGCGTCCAGTGCGGCGCGCAGCCGCGGGTCCAGTTCGGCCGACCGGAGCCCACCGGCGCGGCGGAGCTCCTGCTCGTCCAGGCCGCGCAGGTCGGGGGCCACCGTGACGCCCTCCCGACAGGCGGCCCGCAGCCGGTCCGCGAAGGCGCTGTGCGGATCGACGAAGCAGGTGAGCACGCCCGGGGTCGGCGCCATCCGGTGCCGCACCATCGGCGGCACGATCACCGCCGGACCGCGGTGACCGGCCCCGGAGGCGTCGACGATCAGCACGTCACCCGCCGCCACCGCAACGGCGACCTGGAAGGCGGCGTGCCGGTGGAAGGATCCGTCGGTCAACGGCCCCCGGTAGAGCGCATACCCCTCCCCGACGGCGAAGTACGGCGTCGGCGCCTCCCCGGTCTGCATGCCCTCGATGCTGTCAGACCCACGGGGTGTTGCGGCCGCGAACGGGTCGGCACGCTACATCTCGAAGAGAGCCTCCGCCTGCGGCGGGGGCGGGGGACCGAGGACCGCTCGAACGCGGCCGACGCTCTGTCGCCACCGGGGACCGTTGACGGACTCGTCCCACAGTTCGGCGAGGTCGGACTCCTCCGTGAGAACCCGGTCGAGGGCATCGGCGGCAAGGAGCCGGAGGTCGGCCGCGAAGGTCGGCAGGGTCTCCTCGGGACCGAAGACCGTCGTGACGGGTTCACCGCCGGGGCACTGTGAGGCCACGAGAGCGGCGGCGGCGACGGCCTCGACACCGTCTCCGTAGCCGAGAACGTCCCGATTCCGGGCGGCGCGGATCAGCGTGCCCCGGATGAGCCTCTCCCGGTCGCCCGGCGCCGTGTCGTCCAGGGTGTTCGCCCAGTCCGCGGCCGTGTCGTTCTCGAAGGGGCCGATGTCCCAGGTGCCCATGGTTCTCCTCGCATGTCCGTCCACGGATCCTCGCACCGGCCGCCGACAGTGGCGAGGGCGGCGGGGCCGAGTTCCTCCGTCGTCACGCCGGACGGACGATTCGTGCCGTCGTGGCCGCGCCGCCGATGTGGATCAGTGGGCCGTGCGGGCCCGGCCGTGCGGCGGCGGCGATGGTGGCGGGCATGCCGAGGGCGTCGCCCATGTCGACGGTGAGGTCGGTGACGCCGGTGCAGGCGAGGTGGGCGGCGAGGCATGCGGTGCTGTTGACGTTGGCGATGTCCTCCGGGACGCCGATCGACGGGGCGAACATGCGGGCGGCCAGGCGGCCTTCGGCGGCCGGGACGCAGTGGACGTAGCAGCCGAGCAGTCCGAGGCGGTCGCAGGCGGCGCGGAGCCGGTCGAAGTCCGGGGTGAGTGCGGCGAGAACGGTTCGCGAGGGCACGGGGACGAGCAGCCGCGGCCGGCCCAGGGCGGCGATGCGGGCACCGGGCGCGAGGGTGTCGGGGGTCAGGCCCAGAGCGTCGAGGACGGCGGCGTGTTCGTCGGCCGCGGGTTCGCGCAGGTCGACGGGCCCCGGGTCGAAGGTGGCCGTGTACCGGCCGCCGGTCCGGACGGCGTGGCCGGTGAACACGCGGCCCGGCGTACGGACGGTGGCCCGGAACTCCTGGACCCCGGCGCGTTCGGCGAGGAAGGCCAGTGCCGCGACCGTCCCGTGGCCGCACGCGGGCAACTCGCCCGCCGCGGTGGAGAAGCGCAGCGACACCTCGGGGCCCGCGGGTCCGCCGTCCACAGCCGAGACGTAGACGGCGTGCGAGGTGCCCGTCCGGGCGGGCACGGTGCGGCGTGCGTCGTCGCTCAGGTCGGCCTCGCCGAGGTCGGCCTCGTCCAGCACGGCGGTCGGGCTGCCGCCGCGGCCCTCGCGGAGACACGCCCGCACGATCGCAACAGTGGCATCGGGCACGGGACAAGGACAGCACCCGAGCCCGGCCGTCGGTAAGGCCGACCCGGGTGCGGTGGTGCGGACGCGGCGGTGCGGACGCGGCGGGCCGTGAACCTCTAGTTCAGGGTGAACTTCTGGGCCGCGGCGCCGTTGCAGTCCCAGATCTGCAACCGCGTGCCGTTGCCGGTCGCACCGTTCGGCGCGTCCGGACAGCGCCCCGACTGCGGGTTGCGCAGCGAACCGTCCGCCTGCTGCACCCGCGTCTGCCCACCGACCCCGTTGCAGTCCCACAGCTCGACCTGCGCGCCGCTGGCGGTGCCGTTGCCGTTGATGTCCAGGCAGCGGCCGAGCGTGCTCAGCGAGTTGTCGGCGTTGTGGTACCAGTGCTGGTCCAGGGCCCAGGACTGGCAGTCCCACAGCTGGACGGCGGCCGAGTTGCCGCCGGTGTCGTCGGCCGCGACGTCGACGCACGTGCCGCCCGGGACGGCGGTGACGTATCGACCCCGATCCGGAGTTCCGCACCTACTACCACCTCTTCGCCGCCAGGCGGCCCTGGCAGCACGGCTGTATCGACGATCTGCTGCGCGACGTTTCGGACGACAAAACGGCGGACGTCTTGATCACCGACGTCCGGCTGCGTCGCATCCATCACCCCTACGACGGCGGCGCCGACGTCTTCCTCACGACGGCGGAGGAACGGGATCGGATGCGTGATCGGCACGCCGACTGGCTCTCCGGCCACCCGGGCGGTCCGTGACCCGCTCGATCCCCTACCGCCGTCCCGGGACCCGGACGGTACGTCACACGGTGCCGGCCGCGGATCAGGGCAGGTCGGGCCGGTCGGGGCCGCGGTAGGGCAGGGTCCGGCTGTAGACCACGCTGGTGGTCGTGCTGCCGAAGCCGGCCAGTTCGTCCATGAGTGTCTCCAGGTGTTCCATGGAGGTGGCGGCCACCTTGAGGGTGTAGCAGTCGTCGCCGGTGGTGCGCAGGCATTCCAGGATCTCCCGGCGCTCGTCGAGGAGGCGGCGCAGCGGCTGGTGGCGGTTGCCCGGGTACTTGAGGCGGACGACGGCGAGCACGGGGTAGCCGACCTTCGTGAGGTCGACCACGGCGTGGTAGCCGGTGATGACGCCCTGGGCCTCCAGGTGGCGGACGCGTTCCGTGGTGGCGGAGGCGCTGAGGCTGACGCGCCGTCCGAGTTCGCTCAGGGAGATCCGGGCCTCCCGTTGGAGCTCGCCGATGATCGCCCAGTCGGTGTCGTCAAGATTGTCGGCCATTCGGCGAATCTACCGTGGATTCGGTGATCAAACGGCATGAACGCCGGGAGAAGTCCGTTCTCGGCCTCCCTGCCGCCGGGATAGCCTCGCTGTCATGCAACTGGGCGTCAACGTACCGAACTTCGGGCCCGGCACCGATCCGGGTGTGCTGCGCGAGTGGGCGCGGGTCGTGGAGGGGCTGGGCTTCGACCTGCTGATGGTCTCGGACCACGTGACCGTCACGCCGGACGTGGCCGAGCGCTACCCGGAGCCGTTCTTCGAGCCGTTCACCACGCTGTCCTGGCTGGCCGGTGTGACCGTGCGGCTGCGGCTGGGCACGACGGTGCTCGTACTGCCGTACCGTCATCCGCTGCTGGTGGCCCGGATGGCGGCCAACCTCGACATGCTCAGCGGCGGCCGGCTGGTGCTCGGGGTGGGTGTCGGCTGGGCGCGCCGGGAGTTCGATGCGCTCGGGGTGCCGTTCGCCGCGCGGGGTCGGCTGACCGACGAGTACCTGGCGGTCCTGCGCGAGGTGTGGCCTGCCGGGGCCGCGGGCGGGGTGCCGGTCTGGGTGGGCGGCAACAGTGAGGCGGCCGTCCGACGCGCCGTCAGGTTCGGCGACGCGTGGCATCCGCTGCGGGTCGGCCTGCCCCGGCTCCGTGCGGTCGCGGCGGAGCACTCCCTGCCCGGGCTCGCGCCGCGGATCGCCCTGCGGCTGACCTCCGAACGGGTCGACGACCCCGAGCGGCCCGCCGGCGTCGGGAGTATCGAGCAGGTCCTGGACGATCTCGACGCCCTCCGCCGGCTCGGCGCCGAGGCGGTCCTGCTCGACCCGTACCACGGGGACCCGGAGGAGACCCGCCGCCCGCAGGAGGCCTGGCGGGCGCTCAGTGCGGTCGCCGAGCACCGGAGGACGGCATCGTGATCACCTCCGCCGACGAGGCACTGTTGCGGCGCGCGATCGCGATCGCGACCCGCGCCGTCGTCCTGGGCGATGCACCGTACGGTTCCCTTCTGGCCGGCCCGGACGGCACGGTGCTCGCCGAGGCCCACAACACGGTGCGGCGCGACAACGACATCAGCGCCCATCCGGAGCTCAAGCTTGCCCGGTGGGCGGCCCGCGAACTCGATCCCGGCACGGCGGCGCGCACAACGCTGTACACCAGCTGCCAGCCGTGCGGGATGTGCGCCGGCGGCATCCTCCGCTCCGGGCTGGGCCGCGTCGTCTTCGCGCTCTCCACCGAGCAACTCGTCGAACTGAACCCGGAGTCGGGTGCCTGGCCGGTGGTGGCGCAGGACGGTCCGGCGCTGTTCGCGGAGGCCCGCATCCCCGTCGAGGGATACTACGGGCGCTGACGACCGGGCGCTCGCGCGACCACGGGTTACCGGTTCGACGCGCCGACGGGCGGCACGGTACGGTCGCGCCTGACATGCACAGACCGCCGGCCGGGCGGCCGGAACCCGTGGGTGACGGCCGGTCGAGGACCGTCGCCCGCGACACGATCGGCGGGGCCTCGCACCGGGCGGCTGCAGGGGGACGAGGCGGGGGCCGATGGACGTCGGGAAGACCGGGAACGCGGGGGCGCTGGGGGCGGTCGGGCAGGGACGTTACGTCCTGCAGTCACCGCTCGGCGAGGGCGGCATGGGTTCGGTGTTCCGCGCCCACGACACGGTGCTCGGCCGTACCGTCGCGGTGAAGACCCTGCACGCGGACCTGGCGCGCGACCCGTCGTTCCGCGAGCGCTTCCGGCGGGAGGCGCAGCGGGTCGCGGCGCTCAACCACCCGGGCATCGTGGCCGTGCACGACACCGGGGAGGACACCGGGCCGGACGGCGTGGTGCCGTTCATCGTCATGGAGTACGTGCCGGGCCGCTCGGTGCGCGAGCTCGTCCGGGAGCGGGCGACGGATCCGGCCGGACGGACGGTGCCGCTGGACCGTGCGCTGGCCGTCACCGAGGCCGTGCTGGAAGCGCTGGACCATAGCCACGGGCAGGGGCTCGTCCACCGGGACATCAAGCCCGCCAACGTCATGACGACGGACGACGGCACGGTCAAGGTGATGGACTTCGGCATCGCCCTGGCGCTGCAGTCGGACGCCACCGCGATGACCCGCACCGGAACGGTCCTCGGCACGCCCCAGTACCTCTCCCCCGAGCAGGCGCGGGGGAAGCCGGCCGATGCCCGCTCGGACCTGTACTCGGTCGGCTGCATGCTGTTCGAACTGGCCACCGGCAGGGTGCCGTTCGACGGGGAGTCGACGATGGGTGTGCTGTACCAGCACGTCCAGCAGCCGCCGCCGGTGCCGTCCGCCCTCAACGCGTCGCTGTCTCCGGGCGTCGACGCGGTGGTGGCCCGCGCCCTGGTGAAGGACCCCGACGGGCGGTACGCGAGCGCCCGCGCGATGGCGGACGACATCCGCCGGCTGCGCGCCGGTCGGGCCCCGACGGTGGTGGACGGGCTGCACGCCGCCTCCACCGTCACGGCCGGAAGCGTCACGGACGAGGACGTCACGGCCGGGACCGGTCAGGGCGGCACCCCGGGCGGAGCCGCTCCCGGCCGCGGCACGGGGGACTGGTTCACCATACGAACCGGTTCGGCGGACGGTGTCACGACGGACCCGTTCACGGTGGGCCTGCGGTTCGCCGCGCAGGTGCGGCGGGAGCACTCCCGCCGGGTCGCGCGGTATCTCACGGTGTTCGCCCTGGCGGCGGTCCCGGTCGCCGCCATCGTGGTGGCGGCGAGCGTGCTGGGCGGGCAGTTCCTGTTCCCGGGGACCGCCTCCCACACCCCGGACCCGCGCGCGACCGGGCCGTACCTGGGCTGCGATCGGTACGTGTCCCGGGACGGCAGCTTCAGCCCGCCCTCGTTCACCGGCATGTCGGCGGCCGAGGCGCAGACCTGTGCGGAGATCGCCGGCCTCACGGTGGACCGGAAGACGGTCAGCGGCACCAAGAGCAACAAGGACACCGTCACCCGGCAGGAGCCGGACAGCGATCGGACGGTGAAGCGGGGCGCTACCGTCACCATCTGGGTGTCCCAGGGCGGCGATCCGCGGGCGAAGGGCGATCTCGCGATGTGCGAGCTCGAGGAGCGGCACGGCAAGATCTCCACCCCCTGGTTCAAGGGCCGGACGGCGGCCACGGCCCGGGTCTGCGCCGAGATCGCGCACCTGAAGCTGGAGGAGGTCGCCAAGATCCAGGACCCGAACACCCCCGCGGGCCAGGTCTCCCGTCAGGAGCCGGAGTCCGAGGACATCGCGGTCGGCGGCACCGTCAAGGTCTGGATCTCGACCGGCGGCGACCCCCGCGCGGTGGGCGACCTGTCCGGCTGCGACCGCTCGACCGGGGAGAACCCGGTGGCGCCGCTGCTCGAGTACAAGTCCGTGGAGACGGCGCGCGCCTGCGCGGAGATCGGTCGGCTGAAGCTGGAGGAGCAGTCCGTGTCGGACAGCGTCTGGCCGCGCGGCCAGGTCGTGAAGCAGGAGCCGGACAGCGGCAGCCGGATCGACCCGGGCACCACCGTCAAGGTCTGGATCTCGACCGGCCCGTCCTGACGCCCCGCCGCGGCCGCCGTGGTGGGCCGAGCCGCGCCGGCGGTCAGGCGGGTCCGAGGGCGCCGCGGGCGGCGGCGAACAGGCGGTCGCAGCGCTGTGCCATGGCGTCCGCGGTCTGATCGGGGTGTCTGATCCACCAGCGGACCAGGGCGGTGGCGAGGCCGCGCCAGGCGTGGGCGAGCGCGTCCGCGTCGAGGGGGTCGGCGGAGCCCGTGCGGCCGAGGACGTCGAGGGTGCCGGCGGCCGCCATGTCGTCGACGGCGGCGCGGTAGTGGGCTGCGCGGCGGGCGGGTTCGCTGTCGGCGGGCAGTGAGGTGTCGTAGAGGACGAACCAGGCCTCGCGCTGTCCTTCCAGAGCGGTGAAGACGTTGTGCAGCACGCGCAGCGGGGTCTGCGGACCGGTGCCGCCGTCGGCGTCCATGGCGGTGCGGACGGCGGCCAGCAGGCGGTCGCCGACGGGGGTCAGACAGGCGAGGTAGAGGTCCTGTTTGGAGCCGAAGTACTGGTGCAGCAGGGTCTTGGTGACGCCGACGCGGGCCGCGACGGCGGCGACGGAGGTGGCTTCGTAGCCGCGGTGGCCGAACTCCTCGGTGGCCGCGGCGAGGATCTGCCGTTCGCGCTCGGCCCGCGGGACGCCCTTGGTGCCGGGCCGGGAAGGGGGGATTGCCATGCCCTGGATCTTACCCTACGGTAATTTACCGCTTGGTAAGTTCACCGTCGCAGCCGGAGGGACGACCCGTCATGTCCGAGGCCACCACGCCCCGCACGCACCGCACCCGCATCCGCTCCTGGTGGGGCTGGGGCTGGGCCGACGCCCACCCGGACGACGCCGAGTGCATCGCGACGGGTGCCCTCGTCCCCGGCACGCTCGCCCGCCCGCTGCCCCTGCCGAAGGTCGCCGACCTGCGCATCGGCCCGCCGGCCGTGCAGGCCCCGCGCAGCCTGGCGCCCCTGGTCACCGCCGATCCCGAGGACCGGGCCGCCCACGCCATGGGCAAGGCCTTCCGGGACGTGGCCCGTGCCCTGCGCGGCCGCCCCGGCCGGATCCCCGACCTCGTCGCCCGCCCGTCCCGCGACCAGGACGTGGCCGACCTGCTGGAGTGGGCAGGCGGGCACGGCGTGGCAGTGGTCCCCTACGGCGGCGGCTCCTCGGTGGTCGGCGGCGTCGAGTACCGCGGCGACGCGCACCGTGCCGTGCTCTCCCTCGACCTCACCGCCATGGACCGGGTGCTGGAGATCGACACCGTCGGCCGGTCCGCGCTCGTCCAGGCGGGGATCCTCGGCCCGGCCCTGGAGGACCGGCTGCGGCCGCACGGCCTGACGCTGCGCCACTTCCCGCAGAGCTTCGAGTTCTCCACGCTGGGCGGCTGGCTCGCCACCCGGGCGGGCGGACACTACGCGACGGGCCCGACCCACATCGACGACTTCACCCAGTCCCTGCGGGTGGTCACGCCGGCCGGCACCGGCACCTCCTGGCAGCTCCCGGCGTCCGGCGCCGGGCCCTCCCCCGACCGGTTCTTCCTCGGCTCGGAGGGCACCCTCGGCGTCATCACCCAGGCCTGGATGCGCCTGCAGGAGCGCCCCCGCCACAAGGCCTCCGCCGCGGTGGCGTTCACCGACCTCCGGGCCGCGCTGGAGGCCGTCCGCGCCGTCGCCCAGTCCGACCTGGCGCCCGCGAACTGCCGGCTGCTCGACGCCGGCGAGGCCGCGCTCTCCGGTGCCTCCCGCGACGGGTCCGCCGTCCTCGTCCTCGGCTTCGAATCGGCCACCGCGCCGGTCGAGCACCGGCTCGCCCGGGCCGTGGAGCTGGCCCGCGCCCACGGCGCAGTCACCCCGCCCGGCGGCACCGGACCCGGCACCCGGCCTGACGCAGCGTCCGACGCCGCGGTCGGCGCCTGGCGCACCGCCTTCCTGCGGATGCCGTACCTGCGCGACGGCCTCGCCCGGATGGGAGCCGTCGTGGAGACCTTCGAGACGGCGGCCACCTGGGACCGGATCCCGGCCCTGATCGAGGACGTCCGCCGCGAGGTCGGGGCCGCCGCACAGGCGGCCACCGGCCACCCCGCGGTCGTCAACTGCCGCCTCACCCACGTCTACCCCGACGGCGCGGCCCCGTACTTCACCGTCGTCGCCGCCGGCCGGCCGGGCGAGGAGGTGGCCGTCTGGGACGACCTCAAGGCCGTGGCGGCGGAGGTGCTGCACCGCCACCGGGCCACCACCACCCACCACCACGCCGTCGGCCGCGACCACCGCCCCGGCTACGACCGCCAGCGCCCGGAGCCCTTCGCGCTGGCCCTGCGCGCCGCCAAGAACGCCCTCGACCCGCACGGCATCCTCAACCCGGGCGTCCTGCTGGACGCCTGACGTCACCGCATACCCGGGGCCGCCGCCCGCCGTGTCACAGCGGGTCTCCGAGCGGCCCGTACTCCGCCTCCAGGTTCTTCGCCCAGTGGGCGGCGAAGTCGGGCTGCGTGCCGTCGACGTCGGTGAAGCCGTACTCCCGGTACAGGCCCCAGGTGGCCAGGGCGCGGCCGGTCTTGGCCATGACGCCGGGGTCGGCGGCGAGCGCGGCCACCGCCCGGCCCAGGTAGGCCGGGGTCTCGGAGTGGGCGAAGTTCGGATCCTTCGCCGCGCCGTCGATCCAGTTCGCCTCGGTGACGCCGAAGTGCTCCAGCATCGCCTCGGAGCGCAGGAAGCCGGGGGTGATCGCCACGGCCGCGACGCCGTGCGGCTTCAGCTCGGCGGCCTGTGCGACGGCGAGCCGGACGACCGCGGACTTCGCCATGTCGTAGAAGAAGGACCCGCGGTAGCGGGCGGTGTTGCCGTCGGTGACCTCCACGACCAGGCCGCTGCCGCGCGCGACCATCAGCGGCAGCGCGAACCGGCTGGTGACGATGTGGCTCTCCACCGCCCGGCGGAGCAGCCGCAGGCCGGCGTCGAGGTCCTGCTCCCACAGCGGGTGCGCCCAGTCCGTCAGCGGGTCGCCGCCCCAGACCGAGTTGACGAGGACGTCGAGCCGGCCGTCCTGCTCGGCGGCGATCCGCTCGACCAGCGCCCGGACCTCCTCGGGCCGGCTGTGGTCGGTGCGGACGGGGATGCCCAGGCCGCCGGCGGCGGTGACGCGCTCGGCGGTCCCCTCGATGGTCTCCGGGCGGTCGAGGTCGGAGCGGCCGGCGCTGCTGCTGCGGCCGGTGACGTACACCGTGGCGCCGGCGGCGCCGAGTTCGACGGCGATGCCGCGGCCGCCGCCGCGGGTGCCTCCGGCGACCAGGGCCACCTTTCCGGCGAGCGGGCGCGGGTCGGTCGTCATGCTTCCTCCGGGGTGTCGTGGTGGGGGGCGGGGGCGAGGTGCGCGGCGAGCACGGTGCGGAGCTCGGGCGCGATCCGCTCGGCGAGAGTGCCGCTACGCTCCAGCGCCCAGACCAGGCCGGCACCGGCGGTCATCGCCTGCACGGAGCCGGCCAGGGCGGCGGTGTCCGTCCCGGCGCGGAGCTCGCCGGCGGCAACGGCGTCCGCCAGGAGCCGTTCGACCGCCCGGTGCTGCGCGCGGTGCGCGGTCAGGGCGTGCTCGTGGAGCTGCGGATCCGTGAGGTCCGCGCACAGGAGGCCCAGATGGTTGGCGAACCGCTCAGGCGTGTCCATGGGGGCCAGCCACTCCGTGACCAGCGCCGCCAGCGCGTCGAGTGCCGTCTCGTGATCGCCGCGCAGGCGCTCGGGCATCGCGTCGGCGTCCTTCGCGGACTGCCGGGCGAGCGCCGCCAGGAGTCCGCTCTTGGAGCCGAACCGCTGGACGAGGGTGCCGGGCACCAGGCCGACCTCCCGCCCCACGGCGGCCAGCGTCAGCCCGGCCGGGCCGACCCGGCCGATCACCTCGGCGGTCGCGCGCAGGATCGCCAGGTCGTCGATCCCGCGGGGGCGTCCTGCCATCCTCTGCTCTCCTCATTAATAAATGCCTGTTCATTTATTAGAGCGCGCCGACCGGCCCGCGGCAAGCCGAGCCGGCGCGACGGACCCCGGCTGTCGTGTCCACGGCCGTACGAACTATCATCGGCCCGTACAGCGTCCCCTCGGTGGCCGCCGGGCATCACCCGGTCGGCCTCGGCGGCCGAGGACGGCGCATCTCACCGGAGCGGGGCCAGTGAGAGACTTCGGCACAGCCTGTCATCGTCGCGTCCCGAACTTGCCACGCTCTGCAACGACCTGGGAAAACGATGACTCCTCTGTCCGCGCGCGGCCGCGCTGCCGCCACCGCCGCCCTGTCCTCCGTCCTGCTGTTGAGCGCCTGCGGTGCGGGCGGCTCCGGCAAGAACGAAGCGGATCTCCACGACCAGCTCCCCGAGGCCGTCCAGAAGGCCGGCGTGATCCGGATCGGCGCCTCCCTGACCGCCGCACCGGTGGTCTTCCGCGGCTCCGCGGGCCAGCCCGACGGCCTCGACCCGGACCTCGCCACCGCGATGGCCAAGGTCCTCGGCGTCAAGCTCGAGTTCCAGGACGTCGGCCCGTTCAGCAACGTGCTGCCCGGACTGCTCGACAAGAAGTACGACATCGCGATGTCCGGCATCACCGACAACCTCAACCGCCGGCAGGGGCTGGACAAGAACGGCAAGCAGATCAACGACGGCGTCGACTTCGTCGACTACTACATGGCCGGTATCGGCATCATGGTCGGCAAGGGCAACCCCGCGAAGATCGCCAAGGTCGACGACCTGTGCGGGCACGGCGTCACCGTCAAGAAGGGCACCACGCACAACGACCTCGCCCAGCGCCAGAAGTCGGTCTGCGATCAGCTCGGCAAGCCGCTGCAGGTCCTGGAGACGGCGGACGACGCCGCGGCCATGGACAACCTGCGCGCCGGCCGGGCCGACGCCTACGTCACCGACTACCCGAAGGCCCTGTACAACTCCCAGGCCGTCGCCGGCGGCCAGGCCTTCGACATCGCCGGACCGCAGCTCCAGCCCAAGCCGTACGGGATCGCTGTGCGCAAGAGCGACTCGCGTCTGCGCGACGTCCTGGCGAAGGCGATGCGGCGGGTGGTCGCCGACGGCACCTACGACGAGATCCTGACCCGGCGGCAGCTCACCGTGGGCGCCATCCAGAGCCCGGTGGTCAACGGAGGCACCAGCTGAGCCGGCTCCGCGCCCGCCCCGGCCGGTAGCGCCCCCGGCGCGGTCCGGGCCCCGTCCCGCAGTGCGGGACCGGGCCCGCGGCCCGGCTGCCGGATCCGGCTACGCGGCCGGCGTGAGGACGCCGTCCTCGTCCAGGTGGTAACTCCCGCTCGACAGACCCTCGACGGACTTCTTGTCGAGCCACTGCCGGGAGATCCGCCGCAGCACCTTGGACTTCCGCTCCCAGACCATGGAGCGCCCGGCACAGGCGATTCGGACCATCAGCTTGTGCGGGCCCGGAATGGCGGCGTACAGGTCGGGCACCGAGAAATGCAGCAGCGGCCCGGCCGACTCCGGGGTGTTCGCCTGCCTGTCGTACTCCCCGTGGACGATGAACACCGGCACCCGGGGTCAACGGCACTGAAGTCGCCGAGCACACCGGCGGCTACACCGGCTTCGGCGCGGACATCACCGACGCGCTCAAGGGCACCGGCCCGCAGGAGATCGTGGTCGCCGTCACCGACACTGCCGGGGCGAACCAGCCGATCGGCAAGCAGTCGAACTCCCCCGGCGGCATCGTCTACACCCAGTCGTCCGGCATCTGGCAGACCGTCTGGATGGAGCCGGTCGCCACCACCTCGATCGACAGCCTCACCACCACCCCCGACATCGACACCGGCACCCTCGCCGTCACCGTCAACTCCCCCGGCGCGCCCGCCGGGACGATCGTCAAGGCGGTCGCCAAGGACGCCAGGGGCACCACCGTCGGCTCGATCAGCGGCCCCGCCAACACCCTGCTGCGCCTGCCGGTGGTCGACCAGCACCTGTGGACGCCCGACGACCCGTACCTCTACGACCTCAAGGTCACCCTGACCGGCGGAAAGTCCACCGACACCGTCAAGAGCTACTTCGGCATGCGGAAGATCGCCCTCGCCGACGTCGGCGGCTATCGGAAGATCGTCCTCAACGGGAAGCCGATCTTCTCACTCGCCCAACTCGACCAGGGCTTCTGGCCGGACGGCCTCTACACCGCGCCCAGTGACGCCGCGATCGCCTTCGACCTGAAGGCGCAGAAGGACCTGGGCTTCAACGCCGTCCGCAAGCACATCAAGGTCGAGTCGCCGCGCTGGTACTACCAGGCCGACAGGCTGGGCCTGCTGGTCTGGCAGGACTTCGTCTCCGGCGACTACAGCACCGCCGCCGGGCAGCAGGAGTTCATCGACAAGGGCATGGCCGAGATGACGCTGCTGCACAACTCGCCGTCGGTGATCGGCTGGATCGTCTTCAACGAGGGCTGGGGCGAGTGGGACCGCACGGCCACCGGCAACCTGACCGAGGCCGTCCGGGCGGCCGACCCGTCCCGGCTGGTCAACGCCCACAGTGGGGTCAACTGCTGCGCCTCCAAGGGTGATTCCGGCAAGGGCGACATCATCGACCACCACGACTACGGCAACACCGACCCGGCGTTCCCGGACGCCACCCGGGCCGCGATGGACGGCGAGCACGGCGGCTTCACCCTCCGCTCCCCCGGCCACCTGTGGCCCGGCGCCCCGACGGTGATCTACAGCGGCGTGGCCGACAAGGCCGCGCTCACCCAGAAGTACGTGCAGAACACCGAGACCTTCTACCTGGCGGCCGCCGGCGCCGAGCTCTCCGGCTCGGTCTACACCCAGGTCACCGACCTGGAGAACGAACTCAACGGCCTCTGGACGTACGACCGGCGGCAGATCAAGGTCGACACGGCGCAGGTCCGCGCCGTCAACCTGAAGGTCATCGCGGCCGGTGCGAACGCCGGCGCCTGCTCCGAGCTGCACGGCGGCGGCTCCTGGGCACTCGACGAGGGCAGCGGCACCACCGCCGCCGACCAGGGCCCCAACAAGGCCGACCTCGCCCTGACCGGCGGCACCACCTGGGCGCCGGGCGTCAGCGGCAGCGCCCTGAAGTTCAACGGCCAGAGCCAGTACGCGCAGACGGCCGGCCCGGTGCTCGACACCACCAAGAGCTACTCGGTGTCGGCCTGGGTCACCCTGGACGCGCTGCCCGGCAACTACGCCACCGCGGTCAGCCAGGACGGCCGCCGCATCGAGAACCCCTTCTACCTGCAGTACGGCCAGGGGGCGTTCGCCTTCAGCCTGCCCGGCGGCAACCGCGCCCGGCTGCCGATCACCCCGCAGCTCGGCCGCTGGTACCACCTGGTCGGCGTGCACGACGCGGCGAGCGCCACCATCGGGCTGTACGTCGACGGCACCCTCGCCGCCTCCGTCCCGGCGGGCCCGGCCGACGTCGGCACCGGCCCGCTCGCGGTCGGCCGAGCCAAGTACAACGGCCAGAACGGCGACTTCTGGAACGGCTCGGTCGACCTGGTCCACGCCTACGACCGGGCCCTGACCGCGGCGGAGGTGAACGCCCTGCACACCGCCGAGCGGCCCGCCTGACCCCGCACGTACCCGACCCCGGCAGCGCACCCGGCTGCCGGGGCCGGGGCGCGGATCCGCACGCCCTGGCAGCGCTCACGGCACCCGGGAAGCCCCCTCCCCAACGCTCGGGAGCCCGGCATGCGTTGCCCTGACCTGATCCCACGCCGGCCGGTGTTCGCACCGGCACGCCCGTCCGTTCCGGCCGATGCTCCCGCCGGCTGGATCTACGAATGCACCAGGGCCGGCACAGCCACGGACGACTGACGCTCGCACCGATGACCCCCGCGGGCGCCCAGACAATTTGACCGAAGGGATTGGGGGCGCCCCCCCTTGCGCCCCCCGTCGAACGGCCGCACCGCGGCCACCTTCTTGACCGGAATCGTCGATGGCCGGACGTCCCGCGGTACAGTCGTCCGCCAGCCTGGGGTTGGCAGCACGACGTCCGTCAGGCAGCGACATGGCTATGCCATCAAGAGGCGGGCCCCGTCCCCACCTGGGGCTGATCGCTGCTCTTCGGCAGTTCGATGGTCCGGGACGCCTCACGGGCTCGGTCAGACCACGGCGTGGGCCGCAGCGTGGTGCTGTCGAGACGAACGACGGCGCGAGCACCGTGCGCGTGCGTGGTCCTGCCCTCGTCCGAACACACCCGATAGCCTGCGGTGGCCGAAGCGCTGCCCCTGTGCTCCATCCACAGGTGCACCGCGCACTGACCAAGGCCCATCACAGGGATGAGTTCCTCGGGCACTCCGGCCTCGCTCAGGGCCTGCAGGGTCTCCTCGATCACCAGCTGGCTGCCGGGCCCGGTGCCCGGATGGTGGCTGGCGTCCTTCGCCAGCTGCGGCAGCGCGGCGTACGCATCCCATGACGCAGGATCAGATCGACGAGCCGCGCACGCCAGGTCCCTGCCGCCGGTAGCCGTGTATGCCCTGGACCAGCACATGGTCCACGATCGCGAGCATCAGCTCGGTGCGGTTGCGGTAGTGGCGGTACAGGCTGGATGAGTCGGTACCCAGCTCGGCGGCCAGCTTGCGCATGCCCGTTCCGCGTCGGATTGCGTGAGGTGGCTGTTCAGGAACAGCCGCCTGTACCGCCTGACGTCAACCCCCTTGATCCACGAGCCTTTGGTGGCAAGCTTCTTGCCCCAGGCCCACAGTGGAGGATCCGGCGAGGTGATTCCTCGCAGGGCGGTGCGCTGGGTACGGGTCAGCGGGCGATTGAGATCGCGAAGGGTGTGAATCCGGTGGACCGGATGACGTGCGGGACGAAGAGGATCGCGGCCTCTGTGGCGCGGGCGGTCTGGATCCCGCCGAGGTCGCTGATCCAGTCCTTGTGCCAGCCGAGGTCGGTGAGCAGTTCGCGGACGGTCTGCTTGGCCTGGGGGTCCTCGCCGGAGAGGAACGCGGTCGGCGTCTGGGTGAGCGTGGCCGGTGCGGTCATCACCGGGAAGAGCATGGTGTTGAGTGTCTTGACGACGTGCGTTTCGGGGAGTGCGTCCTGGAGCTGTTCGGCGAGGCTTGAGCCGGGGTAGATCAGGTCGGCGGGCAGTCCGTCCGGTCCGTCGGTGGTGGCGTTGGAGACGTCGACGAGGATCTTGCCGCGCAGTTCCTCGTGCAGGGCGACGAGCCGGTCCAGGGATCCGGCGCCCGGGGTGGCGTTGATGACGATGCGGGCCGTGCGGGCGGCGTCGGCGGCTGCGCCCGGCGTGCGGTCGGCGACGGTCACCTCATGCCCGGCCCGGGTGAGGGCTGTGGCCAGGTTGCCGCCGACGCGGCCGTTTCCGAGAACGGCGATCGTGGTCATGGTGATGTGGTCCTTTCGTGGGTGCGGTTGTGGTGCGCGGTCAGCGCGAGAGCGTGGCGACGGCTTCGGCGTGGACGCCGGGCGCGGCGGCCAGGAAGCTTTCGCTCTGCGGGGTCCAGGGGCGGCCCTCGGCGTCGGAGATCCGTCCGCCGGCCTCGGTGACGAGCAGCGCCCCGGGCAGCAGGTCCGCGCGGGCGCCGGCGAACTGCCAGAAGGCGTCGGTCCGGCCGGCGGCCACGTTCAGCAGGTGCAGGGTCGCGGGCACGGAGGTGCGGACGACGAGCGCGTCGAAGAGCATCGCGGTGATCGAGGAGCCGACGCGTCGCACGACCTTCTCGTCCTCGTCCGGCCGGGCCTGGCTGGTGGCCACGATGCTCAGGCCGAGGTCCGCAGTGGGGGAGACATGCAGCGGCCGGCCGTCGAGGTGGGCGCCCGCGCCGGTGAGCGCGGTGTAGGTCTCGCCGGTCAACGGCAGGTGGACCACGGTGAGCACGGGCTGGTTGTCGCGCACGAGGGTGGCGGTCACCGCCCACTCGGGCAGGGCGTGCAGGTGGTTGACGTTACCTTCGGCCGGATCAACGACCCACCATTCGCCGGGCGGCAGCGCCCCGCCGTCCAGCTCGTCCTCCACCCAGCCGGCGTCCGGGCGCAGGCTCGTGAGGCGCGGGCGCAGGATGTCGAGGGCCGTCTCGTCGTTGGCGGCGAGGGCGCGCATCAGCTCTTCGCGGGTCTGGTAGCGGACCACCTCGCCGAAGCGCTCGCGCAGCGCCGAACCCGCCTCACGCACGGCGTTCGCGGTCTGGGCGAGCAGGTCGGCGTCGGAGGCGGCGACTGCGGTGGTCTGAAGCATTTCGGACATGGTGGTACTCCCGTCTGAGGAGGGGTGCTGAGGCCGGTCGAGGGCCGAACTGCGCGTTACTTCTTGCGCTTTCGCCTCAACGGTATGCAGCCCGGCAATTAACTTCAACTGCATGTCAGGCACGCCAAGGATTACTCGCATGCAATTGGATCTGAACCTGCTCGCCGCGCTCGACGCGCTGCTGGAGGAGGGCAGTGTGGCCGGGGCGGCGGCGCGCCTGCATGTCACCGCCCCCGCGATGAGCCGGAGTCCGGGCCGGATTCGGCGCACGACCGGGGATCAGATCCCGGTGCGCACCGGCCCCACGATGACTCCGACGCCGTATGCGATCGCCGTCCGGGAACAGGTGCACGAGCTGTTGCACCAGGTCCAGGGGGCGCTGGCACCGAGCGAACTCGATCTGGTACACGACGACGCCGTCATTTGGCAGCGACATCTGCACCGCTGCTGATCACCAACTGCCGCCGGAACCAGTCGACCAACGCTGTTCCTGGAGATCGACGAAGTCGCACACGGGTTCACCGCTCGGGGCCGCCCGTCCGGCCAAACGAGAGCCGGCGCTGGAGTCCATCAGGTCGTCGACGGCCCTGGCGACGGCGCCCTCGGCAACGTGTTCGCGATCCAGCGGATCACCGCGGAGAACACCACCCTCAAGCAGCGCGTTCGTCAGCTCGCCACCGACAACCGCACCTTGGAGGAACGCCCGAAGGCCGTTCGCTCCAACCTGCGCTTCCAAGACCGCCGCGTCGCCGGCCTGGAGGTCAGACTCGTCGATCCGACCGCGATCACTGGACCTCGACGCTCCGCTTCGTCCGAACCTGCGGTCAGGCCACCGGACCCAGCGGCCAGGCCGGGTCGGCGAACGACCGGGTTCGCGGCACGAGAGTGCGTTCGGCGGTCGCGTGTTCAGCAGTGCGATCGGTCGGGGTGGCGCAGCAAAGCGAGCGTTCCGAGTGAGAGGCCGGCGATCAGCAGCAGGTCCGCCAGGCCGACCGGCTCTTCGTCGGAAGCGCGCCCGTGCCGTCGGCGCGGCGGCAGCGTGTTCCCGTTGACTCCATCCCCCCTCCGGCGATCTCGCTCACTCGGTCGACTCCTGGCCGATGAGCAGGTCGAGCAGGCTGGCGGGGGCGTCGTCGCCGAAGATGAGCTGGTGGTTCTTGTCGGATTCGGCGGCGAACTGGGCACTGCGGGGGAAGAGGGCCTGCTCGTACTCCGCAAGGGCGGCTTCGACGTCGTCGGGATGTGCGGCGATGGCTTTGCCGAGTTCGGCGCCGTCGAACATGGCGAGGTTGGCGCCCTCTCCGGCGAACGGTGACATGAGGTGGGCGGCGTCGCCCAGCAGCGTCACTCCGGGAACGCGGTCCCAGCGGTGGCCGATCGGCAGGGCGTTGATCGGGCGCGGAGCGAGGGCGGTTTCCCCGTCCGTGATGAGTGCGGTGAGTTCAGGTGCCCATCCGGTGAATTCTGCCGCGACGTGGGCTGCCGCCGTTTCGGGGCTGGCGAGGATGGCGGCGATCCAGTCCTGCGGCTTGTTGAGCGCGACGTAGGTGTGAAGAACGGCGTCGGCCTCGCGGTGGCCGAGGATTCCCTTGCCGGCTGCGACGGCGAACAGGGAACCGTCGCCGGCGGCCTTGGCCGCTGCGGGGTGGCGCTGGTCGGCGTCGTACAGGTAGGTCTCGATGAACGACGTGCCGACGTACTCGGGCTTCGCGTCGGAGAGCAGCGGCCGGATCCTCGACCAGGCGCCGTCCGCGCCGACGAGGAGGCCGGTCGTCACGGTTGGCCCGTGGGCGAAGGTCAGCTCGTGCCTACCGTCTCCGAGGGGGCGGACACCGGTGAGCTTGTGTCCCCACTGGATCGTCTCGTCGGGCAGCGAGTTGATCAGGATCCGACGCAGTTCTCCGCGGAGCACCTCGGGGCGACCGCCTGTGCCGTCGTCGGGCTGGTCGAGCAGGACCGCGCCGTGCTGGTCGAGCACGCGCAGGGCCTGGCCGCCTTCGTGGATGATCGCGCGGAACTCGTCGGTGAGGCCGGCCGCTTCGAGGGCGAGCCGCCCGTTGTACTCGTGGATGTCGAGCTGACCGCCCTGCGTGCGGGCGTCCGCCGATGTCTCGGCTTCGTAGATGGTCGCGGGGATGCCGTGCAGGTGCAGGACTCGTGCGAGGGTCAGGCCGCCGAGCCCGGCGCCGACGATCGTGACGGGAGTGGTCATGGTGGTTTCCCTTTCGCTTGGACACCGCTCTACTGCGATACGGTGTTCGCAGTATCGGCATCACGATAGCACTACTGCGAACAGTGGGCGCAGTAGTGAGGAGGAAACCGATGAACGACGCTCACACGGTGATCTGGAACCGGCCGGAGCGGGCCGCCAAAGGCCCCGCACCCTCACGCACCCGGGCGGAGATCACCGCCGCCGCCATCGCGATCGCCGACGCCGAGGGCATCGAGGCACTGTCCATGCGGCGCGTCGCCAAGGAACTGGGAACGGGCACGGCCTCGCTCTACCGCTACCTGGCGTCCAGGGACGACCTGCTCGACCTCATGCTCGACGCCGTAGCGGCCGAGGACGGCGGCCTGCCTGCCCCCACCGGTGACTGGCGCAGCGACCTGCGAGGCCTGGCCCATCGTTCCCGGGCCACCTTCCACCGGCATCCCTGGATGACCTCCCTCGCAGCAGGGCGCCCATCGCTTGGACCGAACTCCCTCGATGCCATCGAACACGCACTCGCCGCCCTCGATCCCCTCGGCTTCGATATCGACGTCATGATCACCGTCGTCGACACGCTGCAGGCCTTCGTCCGCGGTTACGCGATCGGCGAGCTCGCCCAACAGGAAGCCGTCCGACGCTCCGGAGTCGGCATCCAGGAATGGATGGACGCCCACGCGCCCTACCTCGACAAAGTCGTCAAGAGCGGGCGCCATCCACTCCTCGCCCAGGTCATTCGCGATGCCGAGCTGCCCCACGCGGCCGACAGGGCCGAGCGCGGGTTCGAACTGGGACTCGAACGACTCCTCGACGGATGGGAGGCCAACCTCCCGGTCCGGCCCTGACGGTCCGGCAGCGTCACCTGGCGGTTCATCGGGGAACTCCACACCCCGACGCCGGCCTCCGCGCGCCGAACCCGCGACGCAACGCGATTCCCCGAAACGACCCGCCAGGGCTTGCACGGATCGGCGGACGCCCCGTCGTATCTGCTTGTTGGCCAGCTCGGCGAACCAGCCCCGGGGGGAAGTCGATCCACTACTTCAAGCCCTCCCCCGAGGCGATCCGGGACTGACCGGCCTCCTCGCGCCCGGCGATACGCGGCGCTGACTCACCTGTCTGGGTCAAGCGAGCGCGCCGGGCCCGGTGGTGGGCTGGAACACCGTGAAGTCCCAGTGCGGGGCGTCCTGGGCGATGTCGGCGACGGCCTGCTCCGGCGACGGCATCCACGGCACCAGGTGGGCCAGGTCCTTGCGCAGGATGCGCACCCCCTGGCCCTCGCGCATCGCCTTGCTGTAGGAGAAGGCGAGCCCGGTCAGGCTGCCGGGGCGGTCAGGACGGCCTTGGCCACCAGCCGGAGATTCCTGATCATCGGATTCGGGTCGCCCTTGCGGCTGGCCAGGACGACCTGGCTGGAGGGAGCGCCCTCGATCGGGACGGTGACGAGGTTGGGACGCAGTGAGCTACGCCGATCGCCGACCGGCAGCACGGCGATCGCCCTGCCACTCGCGACGAGTTCGAGCTTGTCCTCGTAGCTCTCGATCGGCGGCACGCCGACCCCGAGGATCCGGTAGGAAGTCCAGTCCGCGGTCTCGAACGGGCACGGCGCCGCCTGCTCGCCGGCCAGTTCTTCCGCGGTCACCGACGGGCGGTCGGCCAAGGGATGGCCGCGCGGGACCACGAGCATCCGGGGCTCCTCGTACAGAGGGGTGGTGAAGACGTCGTCGGCGGCGAGCGGCAGCGGGGCCCGCGCGATCAGGGCGTCGACGCGCTTGTCGGACAGCGCCCCGACGTCGCGGCAGCTCAGGTATCGGGTGGTGATCTCGGCGTCCGGGTAACGGCGGCGCAGTTCCCGTACGGCGGCAGTGATCACCAGGTCTTCGACGTAGCCGATGGCGATCCGTTCAATCTCGGCTTGTTCACGCACGGCCAGTTCGGCCTGGCGGGCGGCCTGCAGCAGGGCCTGGGCCCGGGGGAGGAACCTCTGGCCTGCCGGAGTGAGCCGGGTGCCCTGGGGTACGCGGTCCAGCAGTCGTGTGCCGAGATGCTTTTCCAGCCGTTGGATCTGGCGGCTCAGCGCAGGCTGGGCCACGTGCAAGTCGGCGGCGGCCCGGCCGAAGTGCTGGTGCGCCGCCACCACGGTGAAGTAGCGCACCAGCCGCAGTTCCAGGTCCTGTCCGAGATCGTTCACCCTTGCAGCGTACGCGTCATGCCGTTTCGGAATGATCAGGTTGCCGAATCGGTCTTGGACGGCGATGCCGCGGTGGGCCTTGACTCAAGGAGCAACGTTTCCCCAGGAAGGCGACAGACGCGATGAAGGCGATCCAGTTCCGTGAAGCGGGCGGGCCGGAAGTTTTGCAGTATGACGAGGTGCCGGTTCCCGAGATCGGCCCGGGTGAAGTGCTCGTCCGGGTGCACGCGGCGGGCATCAACCCGCCGGACTGGTACCTGCGTGAGGGGATGAAGGTCATGCCGGCCGAGATGAGGCCGGCGCTGGAGTTCCCCCTGATCCCGGGAACGGACATGTCGGGCGTGGTCCAGGCGGTCGCTCCGGACGTGCTGGGGTTCGCCGTCGGCGACGAGGTCTTCGGCATGCTGCGGTTCCCCGGATTCGACGGCCGGACGTACGCCGAGTACGTGGCCGCCCCGGCTTCGGACCTGGCTCACAAGCCGGCCGGTATCGACCACGTGCAGGCGGCCGGGGCGCCGATGGCCGTGCTTACGGCCTGGCAGTACCTGGTTGATCTCGGCCACGACGTGCCGTCTGTCTTCACCGGTCAGGTGCACCAGCCGGTGCCGATCACGCCAGGGATGACCGTGCTGGTCAACGGGGCCGCCGGTGGAGTGGGTCACTTCGCCGTGCAGCTGGCGAAATGGAAGGGGGCGCACGTGATCGCGGTGGCCTCTGGGCGGCACGAGCAGTTCCTGCGCAAGCTCGGCGCCGATGAGTTCATCGACTACACCAGGACGCAGGCTGCGGACGTGGTCAGCGGTGTCGACTTGGTGATCGACACCGTCGGTGGCCCGGACAGCTCACGCTTCCTGACTGTGCTCAAGCGCGGCGGCACCATGCTTCCGGTGTTCTTCGCCCAGTACGACCCGGAAGAGACGGCGCGCCTGGGCATCACGGTCTCGAACATTCAGGTGCGGTCCAACGGCCCCCAGCTCGCCGAGATCGGGCGCCTGTTCGACGAGCGCAAGCTGCAGGTCGGGGTGGACAGCACCTACCCGCTGCCCGAGGCGGGCAGCGCACACGCGCGAGCCGCGCAGGGCCACCTCCAAGGCAAGATCGTGCTGACGGTGGTCTCGTGATCGCCGAACTCCAGCAGGCGGTGGCGTACGCCCACGCCCTGGACGAGCTGCATGTGCCCGAGCTGGAAGCGGTTCTGACCGAGGACACCACCTGGACCTCTACGATGCCCGGACAGGGAGTGCTCGGCCCGGTCGCCGGACGCGCGCCGGTGCTCGACTTCATCTGTGACGGGCACACGGCCCAGACCGGAAGGGTGCGGCACCACCTGGGCCCGGCAGCCGACTGCGGGCTCCCGTAGATGCGCCGGTGAGCCTCGGCGAAGCAGTCCGGGTGCGCGAAGCCCCGGCGCGGCGCGACCGGGGCGACGGTCGCGGCGTGCGGGTCGGCGAGGAGCTCGGCGCGGGCGAACCGGACGGCGTGCACGTGGGTGAACGCGCCCGGGCGACTCACTGCGGCGGCCGGCGTCTGCGCCGGCCGGGGGCTGGCCATGCGAGGTCGGGGATCGTGCTGCCGAGCAGCGGGCCGATGTCCTCGTCGGGGACGGGCTGCCAGTCGGCGGCGTCGTGGCAGACATAGGGGCCGAGCGGTCGTCCCGCACCGTCCGGGCCGGTCACGACACGGCGCCAGCCGAAAGCGGTCTCGCCCGCACCGGCACGGTCCTCGAACCCGGCAGGTGCCCGGCCGACATGGGCAACGAAGAACACATCGACCTCGCGGGACGCCCCGCCGCGGTCCTGCCGGTACACGCCGCCCGGCTCGAAGAAGCCCTCGCCCATGGGCCACACCTCCCATCCGCCGTCCGGTCAGCCAAGACTGCCCCACTCAGCCGTCCCGCAGCCACTACTCCTCACGTGTCGGCCCGCCCGGATCCCGGGCAGTGTGGAGGCACAGCGCGCTTCCGGTTGCTGCGCCGGGGCTGGTCGGGGTGGTGGGGCGCAGGGCGGCGGGTGCGTAAGGCCCGGCTGCCCGGTGTCGGCGCCCGCCGTCCCGTCGCAGGCGGGTCCCGTTCAGCTGATGGGCGGCTGCCGGGAGAAGGACTCCTGGCCGACGACCGTGGCCTTCCACGCCTGGTCGGCGCCGCTCGCCGTCGTGAACAGCCAGCTCGCGAGGATTCGCTCCTCCTCGGGCAGGTACTGCCCGCTCCAGCCGGTCACCGACGCCGCCCGGCCCCGGCCGTCGCGCCAGGCCACCGTCCAGCCCAACGCCGCACCCGATCCGCTCGAAGCCGCGTCGTAGCGGCCCACCAACTCCCGCCGGCCACCCGGCCCCGCCCCGGGCTCGAACGTCCCGGCCAGATTGCCCGCCCCATCGGCCACCAGCAGCAGATGAGACCCGAACTCGTTGTACCAGTCCCCGGCGAAACCCGTCACAAGCCATCTCCCGTCCCGCGCCGCCACCGACGGCCGCCGTTCCATCCCTCCGCCCGAATCCTCACACCGTCAGTCCTGCCCGACCCGCGGCACTACTGCACTTGAGGGCCGGACCCCATCGCCCACCGAACGGCGCGGCAGGCGATCTCGACGAGGAAGCAGGAGAGCGGCTGGGAACGCCGGCACAAGAGCGGCCCCGGGGCAGGCATGAACCAGGGCTCCTTCGACCTCGGGCGGCTCTACCGCGCCCGAAGCCATCGTGCCCGGCCGGCAGGACTGCACCGCGGCTCGTCGAGGGCGAGCCTCGCCTCGGCCGGCCGCGCTGTTGTCCGGCGAGAGCAGCGGGCCGCCCGTGCGTCCCCGCGCGGGGTGGTCGGTGGCGGGGCGGGCCCGACGTGGGCGGCATCCTGCGGGGGGCGGCGATCCGCCCAGCCGGCCCCAGGGCCGACCGGCAGCGGTGCTGGTGCCCGAGCGGAGTCGTCCGACCACGGTTTCGGGTATGGCAAAACCGGAATTCGGGTTCATACTTGTGGTGTGGCGGACGAGCACGAGCCCCGTACGAGCTGGACGTTCCTGACCCAGCACGCCAGGGTGCTGCTGATGATCTCGCGCGACCCGCAGGTGCGCGTGCGCGATCTCGCGACCGCGTGCGGAGTGACGGAACGGGCCGTGCAGGCGATCATCACCGACCTGGAGAGCGCCGGCTACCTGACCCGCACCCGGCATGGCCGCCGCAACCACCACCGCGTCACCCACCACACGCATTTCCGGCATCCCGCCGAGGCCCGCCACGAGATCGCCGGATTCCTGGAGCTGTTCGCCGACCTCTCGCCGCCCACCGGCACCGACGGCGGACGCGACACCCGCCCTCGCGACCGGCACGGCCACGACCACGACCACGACCACGACCACGACCACCGTTCCTGAACCAGCCACCGAACGGATCCCCCCAACGCGCAGGGGACGGCACCGATGACCGACGACCACACGATCACGAGCGACGACGCCCTGCCGGCGGCGGCCACCACCAAGCTCGCCGAGCTGAAGGACCTGGCCTGCGCCGCGGCGGCCCGCTGGAACGACGGCGACCGGAAGGGCGCGCTCGACGCCATCGGCGCCGCCATACCGGCGGCCGCCGCAGCTGCCACCGCCCTGAACATCCTGCTCGAACTCGACCGCGCCGCCGAACAGGCCCGGGCCAAGGAGCACGGACCCCACGACGGCGTCACCAGACGGTGGGGATGAGACCCGGCACCCGGTGACCCGACCGCACATCGCCGGACTGCCTGCGGCGAACGGCCCGGCCCCGCCACCCGCACCAGCGGCCACCGACCGCTGGACGGGCCGAACCCTCTCACACGACAGCCGACCCGACCGGAAGGGAGCGCGCCGTGACCACCCGACACCTCCCGCCGCCCGCCCCTACCCGCCGCGCCGCACCCGTACTGCGGATCACCGCGACGGCCGTCCCGAGCACGGTGTTGATCCTCCACCTCGCCGGCGAGATCGACCAGGACCAACGCGCCGCGCTGGAGGACGCGCTCGGCACGGCCGTGGAGGCCCGCCCGCCGCAGCTGATCGTCGACCTGTCCGGCCTCACGTTCTGCGACTCCACCGGCCTCAACGCCCTGCTCAAGGCCCGCCTCGCCGCACAGGCTGCCGACATCGACCTCCTGATCACCGCACCCCCCCGCCCACGTCGAAAGGCTGCTGAAGATCACGGGCACCGACCGCCTCTTCACCACCCGCGACAGCGTCCGAGCCGCCCTGAACGGCCAACCGACGGCCCGGACAGTCCCGCAGGAAGGCGCGCCGCCATGTCGAGCGAGCTGAAGACGAGCACGAGACACATCGGCCGGGCCGTGGTGTGCGTGTTCGCCGGCGACCTGCACCAGGGCACCGCCGACGAAGCGCAACAGGCGCTGGACAGGGCGCTCGGCGACCTCCCGACCGTGCTCGCGGTCGACCTGAGCGGCGTGGAGCTGCTCGCCTCCGGCGGCCTCAACACCCTGCTGCGGGCGCGAACGGCGGCAGCCGACCGGGCAGTACCCACCGTCCTGGTCGCACCCGCCGCCCCGGTGCGCCGCGTGCTGGAGGTCACCGACGCCGCAGGCCTGTTCCCCGTCTACGCAACCGCCGAGGAAGCCGCCCGCCACGGCGAGGAACCGTCCGCCCCACGTGCGTAGAGCGCACAAAATCGGGGCAGCCGCCCGGGCCGGAGACTCTTCGCCCCTCGACCGGGAACCGTCACGTGTGCCCAACCCGGTGGTGCCGGACCGGCGTCGACCGGACTTCCCGCCCGGCAGGGCGGCGGAGTGCGTGAGCGAGAGGCCGGACTTCACCCGGGCCGCTTCGCCGAGCCCGGTGGAGCCGCACCGGCCGCAGGTGTCGCACGGGCACGCGGCCGGGTCGCGGTCCGACGCCTGCCGCCCCCCCCCGGATGCCGGCTCTGCGGCCGAACCGGATCCGCGACGAGCACGCTGGACCGCGCTGGCCGCACCCGACCCGCTCCTGGACCACACTGGCCCCGGACGGGTCCGAGGGAACGACGTCACCCGCACGGCACGCTTCACGACCGGGTCCGTGGCTGCCCGGCCTGCGAGTAGCAGACGCTCGTCGACGACCGCCCTGCCTCAGTCCGGAAGAACGCCGTGACCAAGAAAACCCCGAAGCCGCCCACGACGGACAGCACGGCCGTTCCCCGCAGAGAAGACACCCTGACCCCGCGACCGGCCGCGCAGGACAGCCGGCCGGCTCCGTGCCCGCCGGCCGCGAGCGAGAAGACGTTCAGGCCGACCACGCGCACCAGTACTCAGCAGCCGCGTCCGGGCCGTGTCGGTGGACAGAAGCTCGACCGCTACGACGGTCAGCGGCGGGCGCGGTCGTCGTCCTCCTCCTCATCCGGTTCGAGGTCCTCGGCCTCTCCGTCGTCCTCGTACTCGTCCCCCGCAGCGTCCTCTTCGTACTCCTCCTCGTCTCCGTACTCGTCCTCGGTGTCACCCTCCGCAGGCTCTTCCTCGTCGTCGTACTCGTCCTCGCCCTCGGTGTCGTCGTACTCCTCGCCTTCGCCCTCGGTGTCGTCGTACTCCTCGCCTTCGCCCTCGGTGTCCTCGTACTCCTCGTCGTCGCCTTCCTGGTCCTCCCGCTCCCGGGCGGCCTCCTCCTCTTCCATGGCCTCGTCATGGGTCTTGACGACCTCGCCGTCGCGGATCTCGCCGCGCCAGCCCTCCGCCTCGTCGTTGGTGAGGGAGACGTAGCGCTGGAAGTTCTTGAAGTCCAGCCGCAGCCGCCGGCCCTGGGCACGCCAGATGTTCCCGGTCTTCTCGAAGAACCCCGCGGGGTAGTACTCGACGACGAGAACGATGCGGGTCAGCGTGGGAGTGATCTCGTGGAAGCTCACAGCGCCGCGGGTGCTGCCCTTGGCACCCTGCGACGTCCACACGATGCGCTCGTCCGGCACCTGCTCCTGCACGGTCGCCTTGAAACTCCGCTTCGAGGGGCCGACCTTGACCTTCCAGTCGGTGGTGACCTCGTCGCCCTGCGAGACGCTCTGCACGCCCTTGGCAAAACCACTGAAGTCCTCGTACTTGGTCCAGTGGTCGTACGCGGTGCGCACGGGCACGCCGACGTCGAGGGTCTCGATCATGTTCATCGGCTTCTTGCCGGACTTCCGCCCGGGCTTGCCGCCCCCGCCGAACGCCCCCATGACCTTGTCGACGAAGTTCTCCTTGATGCTCTTCGCCTTCTCACCGAGAAAGGCCTTGATCGGCGACTCGCCCTGCAGGACACGGGCGCCCACCTTCGGCAGCACACCCCCGTTCTCGGCAACCTCCCCGAGCTGACCCGTAAGATCGGAGACCTTGTCGCCCGCCTTCTCGACCAGGTGCTCCACCTGGGCCCCGAGATAGTGGACGGCCTCCTCACGCAGCTTGTCGAAACCCGACTTCTCGGGCGCCTCACGGTCCGTCGTGGCCATGGCCTACCTCCTACGGGTGGAGCGCGTGGAGGACGTGCCGGACGCGGTCTTCTTCGCCGCACTCTTCCTGGCCGGGGCGTCCGCCTTCGGGCCCGCAGTCTTCTTCGCCGGGGCCTTCGCCGACCCGGTACGGCTCGCCGAACGCTTGGCGGCGGGAGCGGTCTTCGCCGGCGCCTTCTTGGCAGCCGGGGCCGCCTTCTTTGCCGCAGTCTTCTTGGCCGGCGCCGCGCGACCCGTCGAACCTTCGGCGGCGGAGGCGCTCTTCGCCGGCGCCTTCCTGGCCCGGGCCTTCTTCGCAGGCTTGCGTTCGGGCGAGGGCTCGGCCTCGGCCCTGCGCGCCGACCGCGAGGCACGCCCCGCGCCGCTCGTGGCCGCCCGCCTCCGCGCAGTCCGCCTCCGCGACGGTTCCTCCTCGTCCTCCGGCTCCTCCGGCTCCTCCGGCTCTTCCTCGCCCTCCGGTTCCTCGGGCTCTTCCTCGTCCTCCGGCTCCTCGGGCTCTTCCTCGTCCTCCGGCTCCTCGTCCTTCTCCTTCGGCTTGCCGATGTTGAGCGTGCGCTCGTGCAGGGATTCGGCGAACTCGCCGACGCGTCGGTTGGCCGCAGCGACCAACGCCTTCTTGCCCGTCTCCAGGAACTCCCCCTTGACCTGCTCGCTCAGCTCCGCGACCTGCGGAACCTCACCCAGTTTCTTGAGCCCTTCGGTGGCGAGCTGCCGCGGGTCGAGCCCGACCCGCCGTCCGGCGATGTAAGTCGCCACCGCGAAGGCGAGCCGCCCCTTCTTCGCCCGTCCGAGCACGTATCCGCCGGCGACGGCGGCGCCCAGAGCGACCTTGGTGGTGGTGTTCATGAAGTCATCCCTTCGGCCCGTGCCCCTTCCCGATCGGGCACCGCGTCCAGGGGCACACACGCGGTGCGAGGGCCCGCACCCGCGACGGGAGCATTTGCTCCGGGCCCGCCACCACGTTCCCGGCGAGCGCCGGACACACGCGACGCGGCCGGAGGGCCTGATCCACCTCGGCACGCGGGACGTCATGATGTCCCGTCACTCCCGACGACGGGGACCGAACGCGACTCGGGCGCGTCATCGGGGGCAGGCGACCGTCCACCGTCTCCCCATCCGCCCCAACCCGAAACGACGGGGCAGCCGCGCACGTCCGCTCGAGGAGAAGGGCGAACTGCTCGCCTACCAGCGGATCCGCCGCTACAGCGGCGCAGCGTCCTGTTGCGACGGCGGTCCGGGTCCTTGCGACCGCTGTGGGGCAGGGTACATATGTGGATGAATACGACGTGGACGAGGCGCTGCAGCAGGCGCTCGACCGGCTGACCGCGCTGGCGCACATCAGCTCGGCGCTGGCCGGCACCCTGGACGCGCGGGCCGGGCTGGAGCGGGCCTGCCGGATTCTCGCGCAGCGCCTGGGCGACTGGTGCGCGATCGACCTGCTCGCCGACGACGGGCGCCTGGAACGGATCACCGCCTCCCGCCGCGGCACCCCGCCGCGGGACGACGGGCGGTCGGTAACCGCGACGCGGCCGCCGGAGGCCGCGACCGGCCCGCTCGCCCGGGTGCTGCGCGGCGCCGGCCCGCTGCTGCTCACCGAGGCCGATCTGCGCCCCGTGCTCCGGCACGATCCGTGGGACGCCGCCGAGGACCGCGCCCTGGCACAGCAGGAGGCCGCGTGCGCGGTGATCGCACCGCTGCGCTCCCGCCGGGAGGTCCTCGGCGCGGTGACCGTCGCCCGCACCGGCAACCGGCCCCCGCTCACGGATTCAGACCTGCCGCTGGTCGAGGACATCGCCCATCGCATCGCCCTCGCGATCGACAACGCCCGGCTGCACCGGGAGACCGAGCACATCGCCGAACGCCTCCAGCGCTCCCTGCTTCCCGCCGTCCCCCAGCCGAACCACCTCACCCTGGCCGCACGGTACGCGCCCGCGCACGGCACCGCCGAGGTCGGCGGCGACTGGTACGACGCCTTCGTCCTCCCTGCCGGGCGGACCGCACTGATCATCGGCGACGTCACCGGCCACGACCTGCATGCGGCTGTCACCATGAGCCAGCTACGCAACATGCTCCGCGGCATCGCCTGCGACCGCCAGGAACCGCCCGGCCGGATCCTCCACCGCCTCGACCTCGCCCAACACGCCCTCTACCCCGGCACGACCGCGTCCTGCGTCTATGCCGTCGTCCAAGGGCCCGAGGGCGGGCCGTGGCAACTCGACCACGCCAGCGCCGGCCACCCGCCGCCGCTGCTGGTCACCCGCGACGGCGACACCCGCTTCCTCGAAGGCAGCGCCGGCGTCCTCCTCGGCGTCGACACCGCCCTGCCACGCCCCAGCGCCACTGATCCGCTGCCGCCGCTGTCCACCGTCCTGCTCTACACCGACGGCCTCATCGAACGCCGCGGCGAGAACCTCGACCGCGGCCTGGCCCGGCTGCGCCAGCACGCCGCCGCCCTCTCCCGCGAGGCCCCCGACACCCTTTGCGACGAACTCCTCACCGGCCTCGCCCCCGACGCCACCGACGACATCGCCCTCCTCGCCCTGCGCATCCCCACGGCCGGCGCAGGCCGATTCGCACGGCCACACCACTGAGCACCGGCCGACGCTGCCGGCATGACCACGCCCGGGCGAGACCGGCGTCCCGGAGACCAGCGGCGGTACGCTGCCGGGGCACTGAGAAGCCCTGGGAGGGGGGGCCCCGACGGGTGCGGCCACCCCCGGGGGTGAATCGGCGCGGGGTGGTGCACCCCCAGCCGGGGGTCATAGTCGAGCACGGCGCCCTCCACCAACGGGTGCAAAAAGG
>NZ_JBFBJZ010000060.1:0-49852 GCF_040686255.1 Kitasatospora sp. NPDC085879
TGGCCGAACAGAGCCGGACCGCGCCGGGGCCGGCGCCGCACCGGCGCCGGCCCCGTCGCGGTCCGGCTCTGTTCGGCCAGGGCCGGGTCCGGCCGGGTCCCGGCCAGGTCAGGGCCAGGGCAGACCAGGTCAGGCCACGGCAGACCAGGTCAGGGGCCGAACACGCCGACCTCGTAGAGCGAGTAGCCCCAGCCGGTGCCGCGCCTGACCCCGTGCACCCGCACGTAGCGGGCCCGGGCGGGGTCGAAGACGGCCGTGTCCAGTCCGCCGTTGCCCGCGGTGGTGGACCAGGCGGTGCGCCAGGTGGTGCCGTCCGCCGACAGCTCGATCCGGTACTCCTTGCCGTAGGCGCGCTCCCAGTCGAGGGTGACCCGGTCGACCGTCCGCACCGCGCCGAGGTCCACCTGGAACCACTGGTCGTCGCTCCAGTCGCTCGCCCAGCGGGTCCCCCGGTCGCCGTCGACCGCCCGGTCCGGCCGGTAGCTGGTGAACAGGGACCACTCCGAGGAACTGGCGGTCGCCGACCGGCCCGCCGCCAGATCGGTGCCGGTGTGGTGGAGCTCGGTGGCCCTCCAGGTGTCCAGGTAGGACTGGGCGCCGTGCATCAGGTCGTCCACCACGTCCTGGCCGCCGCTGAGCCGGATCTGCTCGATCCAGTCAGGTACCAGGCCGTCGTGCGCCATGCCGTCCTTGTTGAGGTCCCAGGTGCGGTCGCCGGTGACCTGGCGGTCGATGACCGAGCCGCCGTCGGCACTACGGAACGGGTACTTCACCGCATTGGGCGCGTTCTCGCCGACCGGCCCCGGCCAGCCGCCGACACCGTTCAGGTCCGTGCCGTAGCCGTACCCGACGTGGTACGCGTCCCGCAGTGCCTCGGTGCGCCGCGCCTCGCCGACGAACCCCTCCGCGGAGTGCGCGTACTGGGCGGCGAACCCGCCGAGCCGGTACAGGCGTTCCGTCCACTGCAGGTCCATCCAGCTGTGGCTGGAGATCACCCCCGGGTAGGACTCGGACTCCAGGATCTCGAAGGCCCGGTCGGCGGCCTTCACGCCCATGTGGTCGACCTCCAGCATCATGTGGCGCTTCATCAGCCCGCGGACGGCGTACTCGCCGAGGCCGGTGAGCCCGCGCGTGTTGCACTGCGCGTCGCCGGCGTACGTCGGGAGGGCCACGCCCTTCGGCAGGATCGACGCCGCCTGCGCGGTGGGCAGGCCGATCGGGTTGTCGTGCTGCGGCCCGGCGCACTTCTCGGTCTTCCAGAAGGTGCCGGTGGACAGGAACTGCCCCGCGTTGACGGCCACCCCGATGGTGCCCTCGTCGAAGCGGACGCCGCACAGCGCGTTGTCGAACTTGTGGCACAGGAACATGCTGCGCACACCGATCCGGTACAACTCGTCGAGCCCGCGGTCTATGTCGGCCTGACCGCACTGCGCGATGTCGAGGATCTGCTTGCAGCCGAACGGCTCCGAGGTCTCCACTCCGAGCACGACGGCCAGCTTGCCCTGCGTGATCACCTCACGCGCCTGGCCGGCGTCGGTGACGATCCGGAACCAGCCCTTGCCGGGGCCGCCGTACATCCGGTCGATGTAGGCCTGGAGGTCGTACGTCTTCTGCGCCTCCAGCCGGATCGCCGTCATCTCGTCGCAACTGCGGTCCTTGAACGGGTAGATCGAACACAGCAGCCCGTTCGTGACGAGGTCGTTGACCAGGATCCGCTGGCCGCCGCGCCAGGCCCGCTCCACCCAGGCGTAGTAGTTCTGCTGGTGGCTGAGCGAGTCGTGGGCGGGCCAGTCGCGGAAGGTCGGCCAGCCGACCGGGTCGTGGTGCCCGTTCGCGCCTCCGGTGACGTTCTCGAACAGGGCGAGCGCGCCGTCGGGGTAGTGCTCCGGACAGTCCTTGAGCGCGTCGGCCACGCCCTTGTCGGAGAAGGTGGCGCCGCAGATGATGCGGCCGCCGAAACCCTCGTTGGACATCAGGTGGTTGTGCGCGTCGACGAATCCGCGGACCTTGCCGTCGGCATCGGTGCCGGTGAACGGCGCACCGGTGACGTCGATCCGTGAATCGGGCGCGGGACGGGCGGCCGGCTCCCACCAGCCGTTCGCGGCATGGGCCGCGGGGCCGCGAACGGCACCGAAGGCACCGGCGGTGAGGGCGAGAAGCAGCGCCACCAGGGTGGTGGTGACGCGGCTTCTGCGGTGATGTGTGGTCATGGTCATGGGCGCACCTCGCTACATCGGGAGGCGGTGGGGGAAATGTGCTGTGCATGCCGTGCGGGATCCACCCGAGAATCGCCAGCGGCAAAGGATGCGTCAAGGCTCTGGGACGAATTGGCTACTGACCGGTAAACGGACGGGTGTCCGCGAACCGTGCGACGCCCCCCGGTGATGCGGCGCAGTCCGGTGCATGCGGTACCGGTACCGCCGCCACCCTGTCGGTAGCGCTCCCGATCGGCCGGAAATCCCTTAGGGTCGAACGTGGTTGCAGGAACACGGGAGGAGCCCGAATGTCGGAGCACAACGGTCACGCCGAGGTCGCGGGGCGGTTCCTCGCCGCCTTCGGGGCGCGCGACGAGCCGGCGCTGCGCGCGCTGCTCGCCGAGGACATCGTCTGGTCGATGCCCGGCTCCGGAACGATCTCCGGCACCGTGCGCGGCCGCGACGCCGCGGTGGCGCGGGCCTGGGAGATCGCCGGGCGCGGCGTGCACACCGAGCTGCGCCACGTGCTCGTCGGACAGCACGGCGCCGCGCTCTCGCTGCACAACACTGCCCACACCCCCGACGGGCGCGTGCTGGACGAGCACCTGGCGACCGTGCTGACCATCAGCGACGGTGTGATCGCCGCGATCGACTCCTACCTGTCCGACGTCGACGGGATGAGCGCCTTCTTCGTCTGACCGGGCTCGCCGCGCTCCCCGGCGGCCGCACGGAGGATGCGGTCCCGGGAGGCGGCGGCCTCGGCGCGCAGCGCGGGCAGGTCCACGTCCAGCGGGCGGCCGGCCCACTTGCGCACCTGCCCGGCCACCAGCACCGTGTCGATGTTGCGGGTGGCCGGCAGTGGAACGCCCGGACCTCCACGCCGGCAGGGCTCCGGACGGGCCTCCAGGCCGCGGCTCTCCCAGGGTGCGGCTCTGCCGGGGTGCAGGGCTGCCCGGGTTCGGCTATGCCTGGGTGCGGTGCACCCCCTCACCCGGCTTCTGTCGGCCCGCGCGTCCCCGTAGCCTCGAGGCATGCCCATCGAACGACCCCCGCGGCGCGACAGTCCGCTCGGGGACTACCTGCGTGCCCGCCGTGCCCAACTGCCCCCGGACGAGGCCGGTGTGAGCGTCATCGGCCACCGACGGGTGCCCGGGCTGCGCCGCGAGGAGGTCGCCCTGCTCGCCGGGGTCAGCACCGACTACTACACCCGGCTGGAACAGGGCCGCGAGCGCAACCCCTCCCGGCAGTTGCTGGACGCCGTCGCCCGGGCCCTGCGACTGGACGAGGACGCCGCCGCCCACCTGGCCAACCTCGCCGCCCCTCCCGCACCCCGCCGCCGGCGCGGACCCGAGCGCGTCGCACCCGCACTGCGGCTGCTGCTGGACGGCCTGCCCGCCCCGGCCGTGGTGACCGGCCGGGCGCTGGACGTCCTTGCGCTCAACCCGCTCGCCGCGGCCCTCTACACGGAGTTCGCCCGGGTGGACAACCTGGTGCGGATGACCTTCCTCGACCCGGCCGCCGGCTCCTTCCACCGGGACTGGGACGCCGCGGCCCGCGCGGCGGTCGCCGCCCTGCGCAGCGCCGCCGGCCGCGACCGCGACGACCCGCGACTTGTCGCCCTGGTCGGCGAACTCTCGCTGCAGAGGCACGACTTCCGGGTGCTGTGGGCGCGGCACGACGTGCAGGGCAAGGCGGCCGGCGCGAAACAGCTGCACCACCCGCAGGTCGGTGACCTGGAACTGCACTACGAGACGCTGACCGTCAACAGCGCCCCCGAGCAGCAGCTGGTCGTCTACCAGGCCGCCCCGGGCACGCCGTCCGCCGAACGCCTGGTCCTGCTCGGCGCCCTGGCACCCTGAGACCGGACCGGGGAAGAGATCGTCACAGTCGGCGGGCCAGGAGATACGCGCGCTCGGTGTCCGCCTCGTCCGAATAAGGTCCTCGCATCAGGGTTGCTTCCACCTTGAACCCGGCAGCGCTCAGCCCGGCAGCGACTTCGTCAGGGCGCAGGGCGAAGAAGTCGAGCGAGACCGGCCGGTCGAACCAGGAGTCCCGGTGACGAATCTCCTCGCCCGCGTGAAACGCCGCGAGGACGAGACCCCCGGGCCGCACCACCCTGGCGAATTCCGCGTAGGCCAGCGGCCGCTCCTCGGCCTGCAGGTGGATCAGCGAATAGAACGCCACCCCACCGGCGAGTTCTCCGTCGCGCAGGGGCAGGTCGAGCATCGACCCGACTCGTACGTCAAGCCCCGGCCGGCGTGCCCGGGCCACCTCGGCCATACCGGGAGACACGTCCACACCCAGCACCGGAATCCCGAGATCGGCCAAGAAGCACGCGACCTGAGCGGGCCCGCACCCCAGGTCTGCAACGGAGCCTCCACTCGGGACCTGCTCGGCAAAGGCCGTCAGCATGGCGCGGTCCAACGGCTTGGCGCTCAGGTCCGACGTGAAGCCCTGCGCGTACGCGTCCGCAACCGCGTCATAGGAATCTCGGATTGAGGTGCTGTCCATCCGATCAGTATGCGCGGCTTCAGGGACAGCCGACCGAGCGGGGATCAGAGACAGGTACTGAACTCCTCGTTCCTCGTCCGGCCTCGAACAGGCGGGCCTGGTGATCACTCGTCCGGGCGTTTCCCGGGACGGCGGTACGGCCCGGTTGCGGATCGGTCCAGAGCCCTCGCGCTCGGGCCGAGGCGATCGGGGAGCGTCACGACGTCCCCGGCCCGGGTCAGCTCAGCCAGAAGCCGAGCACCACGGCGCCCATCACCAGCGCGGTCAGCACCGGCGCCCCCATCCGGCCCGTCGGCCCGGACGTAACGGCGACCATCGACACGACCGGCACTGCGAAGGCCAGGCCCATCATCAGCACGGCCACCGTGCCGGACGGCGCCCCGGCAACCATCGCCCCCCACACCACCGTGAACATCAGCACCAGCCACACCGACGCGGTCACCAGCAGCCAGGCCGCCCGCGCGGTCCACCGGGCCACCTGGTCATCGGCGTAGAAGTTGGCGCGGGTCGTCGTCCAGAACCGCAGCAGAGGCCGGCCAAGCCGGGCAGAGATCAGCATGGCGTCAGTCTGGCGTGCCCCGAGCCGTCGCGGCACCCCCGACCACGATCGGCGTCCGGCCGCCCGGACCCTCGGCGGGACCAGGCCCCGCCTGCGCGACTCCGAGACGGCCGACCGACCTGGCTGGTGATCGCCGCCCACACCCGGCTCCGCCTCGCCCGCCCGCCCGTCGCCGACCTCCGCCGGCCTGGGAGCGACCGGCGGACCCGAACAAGCTCACCCCGGCCCATGTCTGACGCTGGCTCAGGAACCCCACACGAAGGCCCCCTCCGGCGTTGCGGCGACGGTCCGACCGGCGAACGCGCTCGACGACCGGGCGACGTGCCGGGGCGACCGTCGCGCGGAGGTGGCGGCGGCGATGGTGGAGGGGGCCGCGCGTCTGCTCGCCGGGCCCTGGCCTCCCCGGTCGGTCTGAGCGTCGGGCTCGGTGTCGGTCGCGCGGCGGGGCCGGTGGCCGGTTGCGGACCGAGTTCGCACCTCGGCTCGACTGTTAGGTAAGCGTTGCCTAATACTGTGGCGGCGACCCGGAGGCCGATCCGGCTCGTGTCGACGACGCTGGATCGGACCGGATGCGCGAATCGCCGGAAGCTGCCTGGGAGTTCGAGCTGGCCGACGCCGCAGCGATCGACCGCGCCAACGGCCGTCGGCCGGAGACCGGGCTGGCCGCGCTGGTCGTCGCCGCCCGGGACGGCGCCCTGGCAGCCCACTACCCGTACGCCGGCCACAACCGACTGTGCGTCAGTCGCGGGCCGCGGTGGTGGATCGAGGCCGAACGCCCGCTGCCGGGGTTCGTGACGCTGGCGCCGGGCGAGGGGTACGTGGTGTGGCGCGGGGCGCCGCAGGCCGCGCCGGTCGAGGCGGTGCTGACCACTCGCTCGGCCGTCCTGGCGGTGGCCGGACTGGTGCGCGCCCTCGGGCTGGACGGCGCCGCCTGACCGGCCGGGCGCCGAGGCGGTGGCGAATGTTCGCGGGGTGCCCCTAGGATCCCGGCATGGACATCTCCGGGCCGCACTGACAGGTCGACTCCTGCCGCCCCTCGCGCCGCTCCGCGCGAGGCCGGGCGGCGCTCCGTCGATCCGTCAACGCCTGTTTCCCGCACCGGAGATCACCCGTGTCCCGATCCTTCCGGGGCAGCGCCGGCTACCGCGCTGTCCTCGCCCTTCCGCATGCCCGGACGCCCTTCGCCGCCGCTCTGCTCGCGCGGCTGAGCTACGGCGTCCTTCCGCTGCCGCTGCTGCTCGCCCTACGCGACGGCACCGGCTCCTTCACCGCGGCCGGCGCGGCCGTCGGCCTGTTCGGACTGCTCTCCGCCCTGCTCGGCCCTGCCCGGGCCCGACTCGTCGCCCGGCGGCCGGGCGCCTTGACGGCGTTGACGGTCTGCTACGCCCTGCTGCTGACGGTGCTCGCCGCGGGTGCGGCCGTGGGACTGTCGGCCTGGGCGGCCGTGCTGCTGGCGGCGCTCGCCGGCGTCTTCCCGCCTCCCGTGGGGCCGTTGATGCGCACCCTGTGGGGCGAACTGACCACCGGTGAGGATCAGCGTCGGTGCGCGCTCAGCTTGGACACGGTCGCCGAGTCGACCGTCTTCGCCTGCGGACCGGTGCTCGGCGGGCTGCTCGCGGCCCGTACCTCGGCGGCGTGGGCGCTCGCGGCCTGCGCGCTGCTGGCCGCAGCCGGTTTCACGGCGTTCGCGCGGGCGCTGCGGGGCCGACCGGCGGCCGGGCGGCCGACGGAGAACGGTGGCCGCGCCGTCCTGGGACCGCTGCGTGCTCCGGGCTTCATGCCGCTGCTGGCCGTCGTCCTCGCCGTCGCGGGCGTGCTCTCCGCCGACGAACTCGCGGTGGTCGCCGCGTGGGGCGCCGGGGCGGCCGGGCCGCTGTTGGCACTGTTCTCGGTCGGTGGCGCCGCCGGTGCGCTGGTGTACGGCCGCCTGGCCTGGCGGGCGTCCGCCGGACGGCGGCTGCTCGTCCTGTCCGCCGTGGCCAGTGCCTGCTACGGGCTGCCGGCGGTGCTGTTCGCCCCGCCCGGCGCCGCGTTCGGCCTGTTCTGCGCGGGGGCCTGCACCGACGCCCTGCTGGTCACCGCCTACCTGCTGGTCGAGGACCTGGTGCCGGCCGGCTCCCGGACGGAGGCCGGGGCGTGGGTGAACACCGCCTACAACCTGGGCGGCGCACTCGGCTCGGCCGCCGGCGGCGTCCTCGCGGAGCGGGTCGCACCGGCTGCGGTGTTCACCGCCGCGGCGCTCGCGCTCGCCGCGGTGACGGCCGTGGTTGCGCTCCGGCGCTGTTCCCTGCGGCGGCCTGCCGCCGTGCCGGCCGTCCGAACCGCCTCATAGGCCCCGGTGAGCCTCGGGAGCCCGACGGGGTCCCGAGGCCGAACCGGCCGGTCCGCGCGGCGGGTCGGCCGGGTGGCGGTCAGGCGAGGTGGGCGTCGAGGGCGGCGTAGGTGGCGGCGGGCTGTTCGAGGTGGGGGAGATGGCCGGCGGCGGGGACGACGGTGAGGCGGCCGTTCGCGAAGGCGCGGGCGTAGGCGGCGCCGTAGGCCAGGGTGACGATGCGGTCGCTCTCGCCCCAGAGCAGCAGGGCGGGCACCCGGACGCGGCCGAGGCGGCGGAGCAGCTTGGGGTCGTGCATGGCGGGGTTGCCGGCGAGGATCCGCATGGTGGCCGTGTTGCCCTGGCGGCGGGCGAGTTCGGCGGCGGGAAGGGTGGCCGGGTCGACGAAGGCCCGCTCCGGGTCGTGCCAGGCGTACTCGGCGAGGCCGCGGGCGTCCAGGGCGAAGAAGTCCCGGATCGGCTCGCCCTCGACGTCGACGCCGACGGCGTCGATCAGGACGAGGCCGCTGATGATTCCCGCGGTGTCCCGGACGGCCATCTCGGCGGCGATCCAGCCGCCGAGTGAGGAGCCGACCAGCAGGACGTCCTTCAGGCCGCGCTCCTGCAGGTGGTGCAGGTAGGCGAGGGCGAGGTCGTCGATGCCGGTGAGCCAGTGCGGGCGGTGGGCGCCGTCCCAGCCGGGGTGGACGGGGGCGATGGTGTGCATGGTGCGGGCGAGGTGTGCGGCGAGGCCGGCGACGGTGGCGGGTCCGCCGCCGCCGTGGAGCACCAGGGCGGGGCGGCCCGTGCCGCTCTCGGAGATGGTCACGGTCAGGTCGTCGTAGAGCGCGACTGCGCGGTCGGTGGTCATGGGCCGAGCATAACTAAGGATGCTTATATAAGCTAGCTTGGTCATGCTCTAGAATCGGGCCATGCACAGTGAGCTGCAGGTTCTCGGCAGGGCGGTCAAGCAGGTCCAGTACCGGCAGCACCGGGCACTGGAGACGGGACTCGCCGCCGTCGGCACCACGCTGGCCCAGTGGGACGCGCTGCGCGCCGTCGGCCGTCTGCCCGGCGCCTCCGCCCGCACCCTCGCCGCCGAGACCTTCCAGACCGAACAAGCCTTCGGCACCCTCGCCGGACGGCTCGTCGCGCAGCGCCTGATCGAACGCACCCCCGGCCACGGCCGCCGCATCGAACACCGGTTGACACCCGCCGGCGAGCGGATGCTCGAGGCGGGTCGCACCGTCGCGGAGCAGGTGCTCGCCGACTGCTTCGCGGCCCTCCCGGCCGAGGACCGCGCCGCCCTGCTCGGCCTGCTCCGCCGGCTGCTCGACGAGGAGCCGGCCTGACGGGTGGCCGGCCCGGTGCCAGTGATCGGGCGTCAGCGCTCGGGTCGCCGCCGGACGGCACTCGGGCCCGGGCCGTCAGTTCCCGCGGGAGTCGACCACGCGGCGGAGCTTGCCGAGGGAGCGCTCCAGGGTCTCCGGCGGCACGATCTCCACGCCGACGCTGACGCCGACGCCGTCCTTGACGCCGGCGGTGATGGCGGCGGCCGCGGCCTCGCGCTGCTCGGGGGTGGCGTCCGGGCGGCACTCGACACGGACGTTCATGTGGTCCATCCGGCCGCGCCGGGTCAGCTCCAGCTGGAAGTGCGGGGCGACCGCGGGCGTGCGCAGCACGATCTCCTCGATCTGGGTGGGGAAGACGTTCACCCCGCGAAGGATGATCATGTCGTCGCATCGGCCGGTGACCTTCTGCATGCGACGGAACGCCGGACGGGCGGTGCCGGGCAGCAGCCGCGTCAGGTCGCGGGTGCGGTAGCGGATGATCGGCAGCGCCTCCTTGGTGAGGGAGGTGAAGACCAGTTCGCCGCTCTCGCCGTCCGGCATGCTCTCGTCCGTGAACGGGTCGACCACCTCCGGGTAGAAGTGGTCCTCCCAGATGTGCAGGCCGTCCTTGGTCTCAACGCACTCGGCGGAGACGCCGGGCCCGATCACCTCGGACAGGCCGTAGATGTCGACCGCGTGCAGGTCGAGGCGCTCCTCGATCTCGCGGCGCATCTCCTCCGTCCACGGCTCGGCGCCGAAGATGCCGATCCGCAGCGAGGTGCTGCGCGGGTCGACGCCCTGCCGCTCGAACTCGTCGAGCAGGGTGAGCATGTAGGACGGGGTGACCATGATGATCTCGGGCTCGAAGTCCCGGATGATCTGCACCTGACGGGCGGTCATGCCGCCGGAGGCCGGGATCACCGTGCAGCCCGCCCGCTCGGCGCCGTAGTGGGCGCCGAGACCGCCGGTGAACAGCCCGTAGCCGTAGGCGATGTGCACCTTGTGGCCGGGCCGGCCGCCGGCCGCCCGGATCGATCGGGCGACCACGTCGGCCCACATCGACAGGTCGTTCTCGGTGTAGCCGACCACGGTCGGACGGCCGGTGGTGCCGCTGGAGGCGTGCACCCGCCGGACGTCCGCCATCGGCACGGCGAACATCCCGAACGGGTAGTTGTCGCGCAGATCGGCCTTGGTGGTGAACGGGAAGCGCGCGAGGTCGGCGAGGGTGCGGCAGTCCTCGGGGCGGACGCCGGCGGCGTCGAAGGAGCGGCGGTAGAACCCGACGTTCGCGTAGGCGTGCCGCAGCGTCTCGCGGAGCCGGCGCAGCTGGAGGTCGGCCAGTTCCCCGCGGTCGAGGCGCTCGCCGGCGTCGAGCAGATCGGCCGGCAGCGGATCGCCGAGGCGGTGGGCCCCGCGCCGGTGCTCTTCCGTGCCGCTGCCGCTCATCACGCCTCCCGCCGGACGCCAACCGACCGTTCGGTCGGCCCTGGAGATCCAGTAATCCAGCCGCGGACCGGACTGTCAAGGCTTGTCCGCACGCCGGACCTGGGGCGCCGCGCTACCACCCCGGCGGATCCGCCGCCCGAAATACCCGACAAGGGCGTGCGGAGCGCCGCGGAACGCTAGCCTCTACTGCTGTACGGGGCGGGCCGGTTGCATGGGGTGACGGACGTGGCGAGTGACCTGGCGGCTTTCCGCGGCATGGAGCGCCACCTACGAAGCCTCCCGGAGGAGGCCGACTACCTGGTCGACCTCTCCAACATCGTCCGCGAGACCCGGCTCGGCGGCGGCACCCGCCGCTCCCTCGAACGGCTGCGGCTCGTCCTCGGCGCGCTCCGCCGCACCACCGGCGACCCCGACGTCACCGTCCACGCGATCGCCGACAACAGCCTGCTCGACCAGCGGCACGACGGCGAATTCCCCGACCCCGCAGAGGCCGCCCTGCTGCGCGGCTGGCGGGACCGCGGTCTGATCGCCGCGATCGGCAAGGCCGACCCCGACCTCCTCGACCACGCCAAGGTCTTCGGCACACCCGTCATCAGCAGCGACAACTTCACCGGCCACCGCGGCGAGCACCCCTGGATCCAGGGCGACCGCGAGCACTTCCTCCGGCCGGAGCGCCCCGCCGACGGCGGACCCGTCCGGCTGGTCCGGCGGGAGATGCGCATCGTCGTCGACCGGGAGATCTCCCGCGAGGGCGAGCGGGACGACCTCAAGGCCCGCAACCTGCTCGACTTCCGCGGCCGGCCCCGCGCGGACATCCTCGAACGCGCCTGGCGCTGCCCCCGACCGGGCTGCAACCCGGGCCCGGCGATCCGCGGCCACAAGGTCGTCTGCCGGGTCCACGGCACCCTGCTCGCCGACGCCGGCCCCCGCCGCCCCCGTGTCCAGCTCAAGATCCTCGTCGACGGCCGGTGCCAGGCCTGGGAGAACCTCGCCGAGCAGGAGGGCCGCGCGTTCGTCCTCGGCCGCGGCCACCTCGCCCGGCTCGGCGAGGACATCCTCGCCGAGCAGCGCAGACTGGCCGTCAGCCGGCACCACCTGCTGATCGTCGCCCACCGCGGCACCCTCCGCGTCCTGGACACCAGCAAGGTCCGCAGCCGGATCCGCACCCTGCGGCCCGGCGGCGTCGCCACGGCCTGGCGGCCCCTGCCGCACCGCGACGCCTTGCCGGCGCAGGCCGTCGGCAGGAGCGCGGCGGGGGCGAACGGGGCTGACGCGGGCCGGTACGGCGCGTTCGGCCCCGACGACGAGATCGAGATCGTGCCCGGCGTCCTCCTGCGGCGCAGCGGACAGCGCTGGCCGGGCGAGCGGTCCGAAGGCGTCCGCGCCAGACCACCCCGACGGCCGCCGAACGGCGACGACCTGACCAGGACGGACTGACACCGCACAGGCAGAGGGGGGCGAGTGGAGCCACTGCGTGACGACGATCCCGAACTCATCGGGCCCTACCGGCTGTTCGCGCTGCTCGGCAGCGGCGGCTGGGGCAACGTCTACTTCGCCCGCGCCGAGTACGGCCGCGCCGTCGCGCTCAAGACGATCCGCCCCGACCGGCTCGCCACCGCCCCCGAACGGTTCCGCACCCGGTTCGCCCGCGAGGTCGAGGCCGCCCGGGCGGTCGGCTCCGACCACACCGCAGAGGTCGTCGACGCCGACACGCGGGCCCACGAACCCTGGTTCGCCGCCCGCTACATCCCCGGCGTCGACCTCGCCGAGGCGCTCGAACGCTGCGGCGGCCCCCTGCCGCAGCGGACCTGGCGGACCCTCGCCGCAGGCCTGGCCGACGCCCTGCGCGGCATCCACACCGCAGGCCTGGTGCACCGCGACCTCAAACTCGCCAACGTCCTGCTCGCCACCACCGGGCCCGCCGTCATCGACTTCGGCATCGCCCGGCACCTCGAACCCGCCCACGGCGGCACCCTGACCGCCACCGGCGTCGCGCTGCGCACCACCACCTTCGCCTCGCCCGAGCAGCTCCGCGACGAGCGGGTGGGGCCGGCCAGCGACATCTTCACGCTCGGCCTCGTCCTCGCCTACGCCGCCCTCGCCCGCCACCCGTTCGGGCCGGGCTCCGCCGTGCAGATCGGCGCGAACATCCTGCAGGGCACGCCCAGGCTCGACGGGATGCCGCAGGCCCTGGAGCGGATCGTCCGGCCCTGCCTGGAACCGCGCCCGCAGGACCGTCCCGCCCCCGCGGACGTCGCCGCCCTGCTGCGCGTCGACGGGCAGCCGAACGGCAGGGAATGGCTGCCGCCCGGGCTGCGCGCGGCCGTCGACGAGCGGTCGAGGACCGCGCTCGACCTCGACGAACCGATGCGCTCGGGCACCTACCGGCCGACGGCCCCCACGCCGTTCCCCACGCCGGCCGCCGCACCGGACACCGCCGGCGGCCGTCCGGCGGCGGGCGCCCGCGCGCTCCGGGAACGCGACCTCACCTCCGCGCCGGCGGGCGGCACCGGCCAGGAGACGACCACCCTGCCCCCGCAGGCCGCCGCGCGGCAGGAACCGCCTGCGGCGAAGGCGAAGCAGGGCCCGGGGCCGAAGCAGAGCGCTGCGGCGCAGCAGGACCCGGTGGTGAAGGCGGGGGCGGGCACCCCCGGGGCGAAGTTCCTGGCCGCCGCCGAGGCCGGCGACACCGAGGCGATGCGGCGGGTGGCCGCCGCCCACAAGCAGGCCGGGGACCTGGCCGCGGCGCTGCACTGGTTCCGGCGTGCCGCCGCGGGCGGAAACCCCACCGGCGCACGCGAGGCGGCCTTCCTGATCGACAATCACTTTCCGGAGCACGTCGCGCAGATGGGGGCCCTGCTCCGCCAGGCCGGTGAGGCCGGCGACGTCCACGCGGCGATGCGGATGGGCGAACTGCTGGAACAGGAGCCCGGCGGGCTGCCCGAGGCCCTGCAGTGGTTCGAGCGGGCCGCCGAGCGCAAGCACCCGAAGGCCGCCGACGCCGTCCTGCGGGTCCGGGCCGCAGCGAGGCGGTCCGGGCTGTCGGCGGCCGAGCGGGCCGTGCTGTTCGAGCACCGCGCCGCCGCATCGGACGGCGACGTCAACTCCATGCTGGCGCTGGGCAGTTGGTACCACAAGGCGAAGCGGCTGCAGGACGCGCTGCTCTGGTACCGGCGGGCCGCGACAGTCGGCAATGCCCACGGCATGCTGCTGACCGCGCAGGTGCTCGCCAAGGACCCGAAGCGGCGGGTGGAGTCGGCGGACTGGTATCGCCGGGCGGCCGAGGCCGGCAACACGGAGGCACTGCACGTGACCGGCCGCCGCCTGCAGCAGGACGGACGCGCGGCGGAGGCACTCGACCACTTCGGCCGGGCCGCGGACAAGGACCACCTCCCCTCGATGATCGAGGCGGCGGCACTCCTGGAGAAGACCGGGCAGCAGGCCAAGGCCCTGGAGTGGTACGGGCGCGCCGCCGCGAAGGGGCACACCGGGGCGGCGCAGGAGGTCGAGCGCATCCGCGCCGCAGCCGCGGCCGCGACCGCGGCGAAGAAAGCCCCGCCACCGACCCAGCCGGCCGCGAAGGCCACCACCGTGCAGCAGAGTGCAACCCAGCGGAGTGCAACCCAGCAGGCCGCAGCCCGGAAGACCGCGGCGAAGGCCACCGCGCCGCCGGCGGCGGACGTGAAAGCGGAGACGAAGAACGGCAGTTGGTCCGCCGAAGAGACCCGGGCCGCCGCGAACGCGCAGGCCCGGGCGTACGAGCAGAGCGGCCACCTGGAGGACGCGGTGCGCTGCTACACCCAGGCCGAGGCCATCGGCGACCGGGACGCCAAGCGCGAGATCGCCCGGCTCTGCCTGCTGCTGCGGGAGCGGACCGAGGACGCCGAGCAGCGCAAGCGCCTCCGGAAGCGGGCCGCCCGGCGCTACCGGGAACTCGCCGAGGAGGGTGACCCCAGGGCCGTCCAGGCCATGATCGAGCTCGACACCACCAACGGGTACAAGTGGCAGCTCAAGGCCGCCGAGTCCGGCAGCACCAAGGCCATGCGGGAGGTGGCCCGGATGCACCTGGAGGCGAACGGCGGCGTTCGGGACACCCGGATCGCCATGTTCTGGCTCGAACGCGCCGGCCATGCCGGTAACACCGCCGCCGTCCTGGACGGAGCCCGCGCCCACGAGGCCCGCGGCGACATTCGGGAGGCCATCGACTGGTACCGCTGGGCGGCAGAGAGCGGCAACTCCCGCGGGGCCCGCGAGGCCGAACGCCTGGAGACCGCGCACCCCGGGGTCGCCCTCTGGCGCCGCCTGGCCGGCCGCCTCCGCCGCACCCTCGGCTGACCCGCGGGCGAGGAGTCGTTCCCCGGTCCGGGAGCGCGCCCCCATCAGCGCGGCGTCAAGATCGGGACGCTCGGCGCCAGGAACCCGTCAGGGCGCCCGAAGGGTCGCGGTGTCCGTCCCTAGCGTTCCTTCCGTGGGACCGGCCCGGCTCCGTGGGGGGAGTCGGTCGGAGGGGGTGCGCGGCCGGCGGGTGAGGATGCCGCCGGAATCGGTTCGACCGCCGCAGACGGCCCGCCGGGGCGGCGGGCTGCGGGACGACCGCCCGGGCGTCCGTGCCGCGCACCCCCGTGACCCGCCGGCCACCAGCGCCCATTGCCGGCCCGGGCGCGGCGGCCGTATCAGGATCCCGTCAAAGCAGGCCCGGTTCGCGTAGGCCGTGCGTCAAGAACCGGTGCGGCAGGCGGGCGGAGGGAATCCACTGGAGGTGCGGGCCCCGGCCGACCGGCCCACCCGTACGGCAACGGAAGGGAACACACCACCATGACCGACCACCAGCTCCTCACCGGCGATCCCGAGCCGCGCCGCATCCCGATCGACGAGGCCGGCCTGCGCCTGCTGCTCCTCGACGCCGTGTTCGACCCCCGGCCGGTCCGCGCCGCGGCGGACCGGGACACGCCCGCACCCGACCCGGAGCCGGAGCACGCCCGCACCATTGGGAACTGCCGCACCGCCCTGCACTACCTCGACTGACGGCGCACCGCACCAGCCCGCCCATCCACCCAGGCCACCCGAGGACCACGCGATGATCGAGGACACGGCACCCGACGAACACGAGGAACACGCGCTCCGATTCGTGCCGGTCCGGACCACCGGTCCGGTCCAGGTGCTCCGGCTCTTCCGGCACCGTGACGGCAGCCGCTGCGCGGTCGCCTTCAGCACCGCCGCCGCTCTGCACGACCTGCTCGGCCCCGACCAGGAGGTGGCCGAGCTCACCGAACCCGCCCTGCGCGCCCTCACCGCGCCGCTCGGCGTCCGCCGCCTGGTCCTCGACCCGGGCATGGTCGCACCCCAGCCCGCCGGCGCGGCCGCCCTCCGCTGCCTGCCAGGCACCGGCCGGCAGCTGGAGCGGCGGACGTGACACCCCGTCCGCTGCACGCCGTCGTCCGGCTCCGCCACGGCCCCGAACCCCTCTCCTTCGACCGTCTGACGGCGCGATTCCCCGCCGTCCGGTCCGGCCTCGCGCTGGCCGGGGAGGCCGACCTCGAACTGAGCCTCGCCTGCACCGACCGGCGCGAACTGCACGCCGTCCTAGGCGAGTTGCGTCGCGCCGGCGCGACCTGCCTCCAGGTGGAACTGGTCCTCCGCACCTACCGGCCCGCCACCGAGCCGCCCCTTCCCGCCCTCACCAGGAGCACCACGCCATGACCACGCTGTCCGCCCTCCCTCCCACCGGCCGCCCGCTCGCGGGCCCGCGGACGGCCGCGGGCCCGGCCGACACCCGGCCGCTCGGCAGCCCGTGGCCCGCCTCGGCCCACCCGGGCCCCGACGGCGAGCTGCTGATCGGCGGCGTCGGCCTGGCGGAGGCCGCCGAGCGCTTCGGCACCCCGCTCTACGTCCTGGACGAGGCCGAGATCCGGCACCGCGCCCGGGCCTGGCGCCGCGCCCTCCCGCATGCCCAGGTGCACTACGCGGCCAAGGCCTTCCTCTGCAGCGCGATGGCCGACTGGGTCGCCGAGGAGGGCCTCGGCCTGGACGTCTGCTCGGCCGGTGAACTCCGGCTTGCCGCCGACGCGGGCTTCCCGCCGGACCGGATCCTGCTGCACGGCAACGCCAAGAGCCCCGAGGAACTCCGGCTCGCCCGGCGGCTGCGGGTCGGCCGGATCGTCGTCGACAGCCTCTCCGAGATCCCGCGGCTCGCCGCGCTCGCCGTCGCCGACACCCCGCAGCGCGTCCTCCTCCGGGTGCTGCCCGGCGTCGCCGCCGGACACCACAGCGCCGTGCGGACCGGCGCCGACGGGCAGAAGTTCGGCTTCCGGATCGCGGGCGGCGACGCCGCCGAGGCGGTCGCCCGCATCGTCGGCCGGCCCGGACTCGACCTCGTCGGACTCCACTGCCACCTCGGCTCCCAGATCACCGACACCGCGCCCTACCTCGCCGCCGTCGACCGGCTGGTCGGACTGCTCGCGGAGATCCGCGACCGGCACGGCCGCGAACTCCCCGAACTCGACCTCGGCGGCGGCCACGGCATCCGCTACCTCCCCGGCGACGGGGAACTCGACCCGGACCGGTTCGCCACCGCCGTCGAGACCCGCCTCGCCGAGCGCTGCGCCGCTCACGGCCTCGCAGTGCCCCGGCTGCTGATCGAGCCCGGCCGGGCCATCGCCGGACCGGCCGGCGTCGCCGTCTACCGCCTGCTGTCGGTGAAACACACCGCCGACGGGCGGGCGTTCGCCGCCGTGGACGGCGGCATGAGCGACAACCCGCGCCCGGCGCTGTACGGCTCCACGTACCAGATCCGCCCGGTCGGCCGGCCCGTCGGCGGCCCCACCGCCCCGGTGGACGTCGTCGGCCGGCACTGCGAGGCCGGCGACGTCCTGGTGCACGGCGCCGAACTCCCCGTCGACCTGCGGCCCGGCGACCTGCTGGCCGTGCCCGCCGCGGGCGCCTACCAGCTGTCGATGGCCTCCGGCTACAACCTGGTCGGCCGTCCGGCCGTGGCCGCCGTCCGCGACGGGCGGATCCGGCTGCTGATCCGCCGGGAGACCGTCGATGACTTCCGCGCCCGCGAGGTCGGCCGGTAGCGCTGCTACGAGGGGAGAGACCAGCGGCACACAGGCCTGCCGATCTCCGGCCGGCACCCGCTCTGCCGTGCCGGTGGCTGCGCCCGGTCAGCCGGCCAGGTCGCGGAGGGCCGACCGCAGGGCGACCTCGAGTTCGAATCGGGCGTCCGGGCCGCTGAGCGTCTCTCCGAACAATTCCTGGGCCCGGTGCAGCCGTTGGCGGGCGGTCTGCGGGTGGATGGCGAGCCGGGCAGCCACCTCGGGGGCACTGCCGTGGTCGGTCTGCAACCAGGCCAGCAGGGTCTCCGCCAGCCGGTGGCGCTGCTTGGCCGTCAGCCCGGCGAGCGGGGCGAGCCGGCGCTCGGCGATCAGCCGGACCAGGGGTCGGTCGGCGAGCAGCAGCAGGTCGGCCAGCCGGTCCCGGCAGTCCACCGGTTCGGGCGGCGGGCCGGGGAGCCGGCCGCGCACCAGCCTTGCCCAGCGCAGCGACTCCGCCGCCTCTGCGAGCGGCACCGGCGGGCCGATCACCGCACCCCGGCCGCGCAGCGCCTCCTGCACCTGGCCGTCCCGCAGGTACAAGTCCGGTTCCGGGACGAGCAGTCGGGGCTCCGGATGGTCCAGGTCGGCCAGTACAGGGTCGGGCAGCCGTGGCGGCCGGGGCCGGTCGGCGGCCGGCGGGTCCAGCGCGACACAGACCACCCGCTCCGGCAGTGCCCAGTCCGCGGCCGCGGCGGCCAGCCGGATCTCGTCCCCGCTCGCGCCGCCCAGCAGCGCTTCGAGCAGTTGGTGGCGGGAGCGGCCGAGCGCGCCCGCCCGGTCGGCGCGCGCCTCCACGTAGCCCTGCACGCTCGCGGCCGCGATCTCGTCGATGTGCGCGAACACCGCCTCCGCCAGCGTCACCAGCGGCTCCGCGCCGAGCCCGCAGCGGCGGGCCACCCGCGCGTAGCGGCGCCAGGCCACCCGGGCGCCGAGCCGGTACGCGGCCTGCAGCGCGTCCAGGCTGCGCCCCTCGGTGAGTTCGCCCCGGCCGAGCGAGCGGTAGACCCGCAGCCGCTCCGCGCCGAGGCCGCCGGCGCCCTCGATCCGGTCGGCGAACTCGGCGAGCGCGGTCTCCACGCCGTGCTGGATTCCCGCTCCGAATTGGCCAGCCAGCGGCCGGGAGAATTCCGGAATCGCCGCGCGGATCTCCCGGATGATCTCGACCGCGAGACTCTTCTCCTCGGCTCTGAGATCTGTGGAGAAATTGCGTGGAAGCGGCTCTCTCGGTCGTGTCACAGGGGGGAGTATGCAGGCGATGTTACCGGCTGGTCAATAGAGGTGGTGTGCCGTTGTGCCTTGTGACGCACGGCACCTGACGGAGAATCGCTCGTGCGGATGACAGGTTTCGGGAGGGGGCGGGGGGAATCCTGGCATCCGCCGAAGGATTTCCGCCGACGGGCCGCCGAGTGTGTTGACGCACCATCAGGCCACACTTAGCTTCGGGTTCCGTCCGGACGTCAGGGAATTCCGGAGGAATCGGAAGGTGTGGAATATGAGAGCGAAGCGCGCACGGTCGTTCACGGTGGCGGCACTCGCCGCCGCGGGCCTGCTCGCGGTCGGCGGACAGCCGGCCGCCGCGGCCGGCCCGTACCCGGTCGAGTACCACTTCGGCGCCGGGTTCGTGAAGGGCTTCTTCAGCCCCGACCGGCCGCCGGCCGGCGCGAACGACCCGTCCTGCCGGCCCTCGGCCGCCCACCCCGCCCCGGTCGTCCTGGTGCACGGCACCCTCGAGAACATGAACGACTACTGGGGCGGTGCGGCGCCGCTGCTGGCCGACGCCGGGTACTGCGTCTACGCCTTCAGCTACGGCGGCGCGGCGGGCTCGCCCGTCCAGGGCACCGGTCCGATCGCGGCCTCCGCCGGGGACCTCGCCGCCTTCGTCGACACGGTGCTCGCCGCCACCGGGGCCCGCGAGGTCGACCTGGTCGGCCACTCCCAGGGCGGCGGCCTGATGGCCCGCTACTACCTGAAGAACCTCGGCGGCGCCGCCAAGGTCGGCAAGCTGGTCGGCATCGCCCCCAACAACAGCGGCACCACCCTGGACGGCATCACCGAACTCGGCCGCACCCTCCACATCCTGGTGCCGGCCAACGAGCTGCTCGACAACCTCTGCGCGGCCTGTGTCGAACAGGAGATCGGCTCGCCGTTCCTCGCGGCCCTCGACGCCGGCGGCCAGACCGTTCCCGGCGTCGACTACACCGTGATCGCCACCCGCTTCGACGAGGTCGTCACCCCGTACACCAACGCCTTCCTGCCGGCCGGCCCGCACGTCACCGACCTCACCGTGCAGGATCAGTGCCCGCTCGACGCCACCGACCACCTGGAGATCGGCTACGACCCGATCGCCCTCACCGGCGTGCTCAACGCCCTGGACCCGGCGCACCCGCGGCCGATCCCCTGCCAGGTGGTGCTGCCGGTCACCGGCCCGCTGCTCTGACCCCGCCGCTCCGACCGCCGCCGCTCGACTCGCCACGACCCCGTCCGGTGCCCGCGCCTCTCCCGCCGAGCCGGGCGGTGACGGGCCGCACCCCCGGATTCGGCCTCCGGGGGAGCGGCCCGTCGGCGTGCCCCGCTGACATCCCCGGCGCAGCTGCGCTGCGATGGCAGCATGGAACTCCCCACGGTGAACCGGGCCGACGACCGATCGGCCGCGCGCTGGTGGGCGAGACTGCCGCCCGCCGCCGGCTCTGCCGTGATGGCCACCGGCATCGTCTCCGTGGGGCTTCACCTGATCGGCCGTGAGACCTCCTCCCAGGTGCTGCTGGCCCTGGCCGCCGCCGGCTGGCTGCTGCTCGCCCTCGCCTTCGCGCTCACCCTGCTGCGGGACCGCGACCGGTGGACCGCCAACGCCGCCACCCCGCCCGCGCTCACCGCCGTGGCCGCGACCACGGTCGTCGGCACCCGGTTCTCGCTCTCCGGATGGCAGAGCACGGCCGAAGTCCTGCTCGCGATCGCCGCGGTGGCCTGGCCGCCGCTGCTGATCTCCGTCCTGCGGCACTGGAAGCACCACCTGCCCGGCGTCGCCTTCCTGGTCTGCGTGGCCACCGAGGGTCTCGCCGTCCTTGCCGGCACCCTCGCCCTGGCCGGCAGCGGAGACTGGCTCGCCCCGGCCGCCATGGCCACCTTCGCCCTCGGCCTGCTGCTGTACGCCGCCGCACTGGCCCGCTTCGACCTCCGCCAGATCTGGACCGGCGCCGGCGACCAGTGGATCGCCGCCGGCGCCCTCGCCATCTGCGCCCTGGCCGGCTCCAAACTGACTGCCTGGCCCGAGTGGACCGGCATCGGACACACCGTGCTGCGCGACCTGACCCTCGTCCTGCTCTCGCTCGACCTGGTCGGCTATGTCGTCCTGCTCGCCGCGGAGATCGGCCACCCCCGGCTGCGGTACAACATCCGCCGCTGGGCCACCGTCTTCCCGCTCGGCATGAGCGCCGTCGCCACCCTCTCCACCGGAGCCGCCACCCGCATCGCCTGGCTGGACACCCTCGGCCGCCCCCTCCTCTGGATCGCCGTCGCCGCCTGGCTGATCACCGCCGCCGCCCTGGTGGTCTCCGTCGCCCGGGGCCGCGGCGCCGAGGAGGCGGGCCGGTCCGCCCGGGGTGCCTCCTGACGGGCCCGGCCCGGCCCGCCGCGGCGGACCACGGCGGCGAGGCGGCGGTGCGCCGGGTCTCCCTGAGATGGAGGTCGACGTAGCCGGCGAGGCTCAGCGCGTCGCCGGAGCTGTCGGCGCGGAAGGCGACCCGCCGGAGCAGGCCGACCCCGTCGAGGGTGATGCCCTCGCGGGCGAGGACGAAGACCAGGGTGAGGAAGGCGGCTCGGGCGTTGCCGTCGTCGAAGGGGTGGAAGAAGCAGACGTCGAGGTAGGCGCGGGCGGCGCGGGCGGTCAGCGGGAGGGGCCGCCCGGTGCCCGCGCTGCTCTCGGCCAGACAGGTGTCCAGGCGGGCACGGGTGTCCGGGTCGATGCCGTAGCGTTCCGAGCCGCCCTTGGCGAAGGCCGGCAGGCTGCGGAACGGCGGGGGCTGCGGGGTGCCCAGGACGTGCTGCTGCCAGCCTCGGAGCAGCGCGAAGCCGAGCGGGGCGCCGCGCGAGGCGTCCGCCCGGACGACGTCCAGGGCGCTGAGCATGCCCTGCGCCCGAGCCGGGTCCAGTGCGCCGTCGAAGGCGCGGACGTCCTCCGCCGCGCCGTCCCGCGACGGGGTCACCGGTCCGTTCGCACCGCCGTCCGGGCCGTCCTGCCAGGGCACGGTCCCGCGCACCTCCATCCAGCGTGCCAGGTGGTCGGGCACGGCCCCGGCGGGCCGGGCGCCGTCCTCCGGCCGCACCGACAGGGCGAGCCGTTCCGCGATGTCCTCGACCAGCACCGGGTCGGGGTCCGTCCAGCTCCGGAACCGCCCGCCGATCGCTCGGCCGACCAGCTCCTCGGCGATGTCGGATGCGACGCCCCGGCTGTCGAGGAACCAGCCCAGCACCTGCCGGCAGTGCCCGTACCAGCCGCTGCCGCAGCCCGTGCGGTCGGACACCTGCAGGATCAGATCGCGGGCCGCACGCTCCCACAGGATCCGCTGGTCCCCGACGGCGGCCAACTGCAGCGGGTACGCCCCGAACCGCTCGGCGAGACTCTCCAGCCATGCGCGCCACTCGCAGAGCGCTGCGACGACACGGGCGAGCGTCTCCTCCGGAGTCGTGATCGAGTGCGTCGGGCAGCACCAGCTCCCGACCGGTCCCCCGTCGAAGTCGCCCTCGCCGTGCGCCCAGCGCCAGCCCACGGCCCAGCGGCCGTACCGCTCGACCAGGGCGTGCGACACCGCGTCGGCCCAGAGTCCGGCCTCGTCGCGGGCCCAGGCATTCAGGGCCGGGTCGGCGAGGGCGACGTCGGGGCGGCGGGGCACACACCGGGCGGGGCCGAGCGCGTGCACCACCTGCGCCGCCGACGTGCTGTCGAAGGGGTGGCGGGCCGGGTCGACCTCGTCCCAGGTCAGAAAGGCCGGCGAGAGCGCATGAATCACCGCGCAAGCCTGCCCGCCCGCCCGGCGTCCGTTCAAGCGGATAGCCGCACGCGGCTCCCGCAGCGCCGCCGAGGGGACGCCGCGGCGGCCGCACCCCCTCCGGGGTACGGCCGCCGCGGCAGGGTCAGCATGTGGCGAGCAGCGCCTCCAGGGCCCCGGCGGCGTCCGGGTGGCGGGTGAGCAGGGCCGCGCCGCCGGGGGCGTCCGGTGACTGCCAGCCGCCGTCGCAGCCGAGCAGCCCCGCCAGGGCGTCGCATGCCGCCGGGTGCGCCGCCAGGAGGGCGGAGCCGCCGGCGCCGCGCCGGGTCGGGCGCAGTGCGGCAGGGGCGGGCTGCGGGGCGCGCCACGGCGGGACCCAGGTGTCCAGGGCGGCGAGCCGGCCGGGGAAGATCCGTCCGGCCTCGCGGATCAGCAGCGGCGCGAGGTCGGCGCCGCCCGCCCGCAGGCTGGTGATCAGGGTCGGCAGCCAGGGCAGCAGCACCCCGTCCGGCAGCCGGCCGAAGGCCTGGGACACCGCCTCCACCACGAAGTCGGTCAGGCCCGGCACCGGCTCCAGCGCCTGCACGAAACCGCTCAGGTAGCGCGGATAGGCGGGCAGCGCCAGCGGGTTGGCCAGCAGCGCGTCGCAGCGCGACCGCAGCTCCGCCCGCGGCAGCCGCCCGAGCTGCACCTGCGCGGCCCACAGCAGCGCCACGCGGGACGGCTCCTCCGGGTGCGACTGCGCGACGGCGAGTTCCAGCTGGGTCCGGTCGCAGCCCAGCGACAGTGCCAGGCTCTCCATGCTGAACAGGAAGCCCAGCATCGCCGCGACCTGACGGACCGTCGCGTCCTCGTCGGTGAACGCCGTCGGCAGCAGGGTGCAGTAGTGCGCGTACCCGGCCTTGACGAAGGACTCGATCCAGGCGGGCAGCACCGGCTCGCTGGTCCGGTAGTACGCGAGCAGCCGCCGGATCCGGCGCAGCACCTCGGGCGCCCCGTCGACGCTCCGCTCGGTCGCCAACACCTCCAGGGCGTGCCGGCCGAGTTCGTCCGCGAGCCGGCGGCTGCGCAGATGGAGGGTGGCGTCCTCGACGGCCTCCAGCACGGCGGCGGTGGTGGCCTGCGGGCCGTACGCCTTGCGGCGCAGCCGCTGCTCCAGCACCTGCTCGATGCCGACGCCCTCGTAGCCGAGTTCGATCAGCGCCCGCTGGTGGGTGCCGAGGGAGAGGTCCCAGGACTCCTGGATGGAGCGTTCGCCGAGTTTCCGCTCGCCCATGATCGGCCGCGCTGCGCCGTCCGGCAGCAGGTAACGCAGCATCCACAGCACGTCGGAGCACTTCGCCAGCTCCGGCCGGGAGGCGATGTCGAGCAGGGCACGCTGCACGCCGCGCTGCTCCAGCCGGAGGCCGAGCGGGGCGAGCCGGTCGTGGACGTCGCGGGCGAGCGGCGGCAGCGCGTCGTAGCCGACCTGGCCGATCCGGTCGCCGCCCATCATGATCTCGACCAGCCGCCGGACGTCGCGCCGGCCCGGCACGGTGTCCTTCTCGATGCAGGTGACCGCGGCGTCCTGGAAGTCGTACGGGGTGGGCTTGGCCCGGTCGCGCATCCCGGCCAGCAGGACAGAGGTCTCGAAGACGGAGATGGCGTCGGCGGTGGAGGCGAGGTAGCCGTTGCGCCGGGCGGCGCGGACGATGTCCACGGACCAGCCGAGCAGTTCGGCCTCGTCCAGGGTGTCGAGGACGGGCGGGCGCTGCAGGAAGCCGGAGAGCCGGTCGGTCTGCGGCGGCCCGGCCACCGGGGCGGGTGCGGCGGCGGCCTTCCGGGCGCTCTTCGCCCCGCCGACCTGGCCGGCCAGCCGGTACGGCTGCACCTTGGTGCGCTTGAGGTTCTTCGCCCAGAGCGTGGCGGCGATCGACACCGAGCCGCCGGCCAGGCCGAACTGGGCCTCGATGGCCGCGTGGCTGGACGGGATCAGGCCGTGCTGCCAGCGGGTGGCGGAGCGCGGCGTGATCGCGAAGGTGTCGCTGCCCGCGACGCCGAACTCGGCGACCCGGCTGGCCGCGTGGAAGGCGCCGCAGACGTACAGGCAGTCCGCCGGGTCGGTGCCGGTGGCGGCCAGGTGCTCGCGCATCCTGGTCCACATGTACCGCTCGCGGTCCTCGTCCACGGTGACCCGCCGCGGGTCGCCGGGTGCGAGCCGGCGGAACAGGCTGCCGATCAGCAGCATGACCTGCCGGTAGGTGTCGTGGTCGCTGTCGCCGAGCGGGACCTCGACGTACTGGTGCCACCACTCGGACCAGTGCCGGACCTTGCCGTGGCGGAGCAGGTGCTCCTCCAACTCGGCGAACCGCGGCCGGAGATCGCCGATCTCCACGCCGACCGCGTCGCCGTGCAGGGCGGCCTCCTCCTCGGCCGGTGCCGTGCCCTGGTCGGCCCGGCCGTCCGGGTCGGTCGGTTCGGCGTCGTGCGGCTGCCACTGGAAGACGTGGTCCGAGGAGCGGTCGACCAGGACGAGTTCGACGCCGGGCGTGTCCAGGGCGTAGGCGATCGCCTGGTACTCGGCGGAGGCCTCGGTGATCGGCGCGACCACCGAGAGCGGCGCCCAGTCGGCGGGAAAGCCGTCGATCTCGGTGGCGAACGCCTGGACGGCCACCGGGAGGCGGCAGTTGCGCAGCTCGGTGAGGAGCGGCGCCATGTCCTCGCACAGCTCCAGGTAGACCACCTTGGGCTGCTTCTCGCGCAGCCGGCGGGCCATCGCGACCGCGGAGGCCGGCGAGTGGTGGCAGACCGGGAAGATCTCCAGCGGTTCGCGCACGGCCCGGTCGACGTCGTCGACGATGCCGAGCAGGATGGCCTGGAGGGCGTCCGGACCGCCGGCGAACGAGGCGGCCGCCTCCTGGAGTTGGGCGCGCAGCGGGTCGAAGGTGCCCGCGGGTGCGGCGGTCACGAGAGGGTGGCGATCGCGTCGCGGCCGCCCTCCAGGAACTCCGGCCATTCGCCGCCCTCCTCCTTGCCGCGCGGCTCGACCACGCCGTGCAGGTACTTGTTGAGGATGGCGAGGTCCTCCGGCTCGCGGCGGGCCAGCGAGCCGACCAGCGAGGAGGCCAGGGTGCGGGCGGTCAGCGACCGCTCACCGAAGAAGTTGCTGTGCAGCACGGCGTCCTCCAGCACGCCGATCTGCTCGGCGGTGGAGAGCGCCGACTCCAGCTTCTCGTCGTCGCTCGCCGCCGCGGCGGCGGAGGCCCGAAGGTCGGCGAAGGACTGCAGCAGCACGTCCAGCAGGGTCGGCGGCACCTCCAGCTCGATCGAGTGGCGGCGCAGCAGCTCCTCGGTGCGGAAGCGGACGATCTCCGCCTCGCTCTTCTTGTTGGTGACGACCGGGATACGGACGAAGTTGAAGCGCCGCTTGAGCGCCGAGGAGAGGTCGTTGACGCCGCGGTCGCGGCTGTTGGCGGTGGCGATGACGGAGAAGCCGGGCTTGGCGAACACGATGTTGTCGCTGTCGAGTTCGGGCACCGAGATGTACTTCTCGGAGAGGATGGAGATCAGCGCGTCCTGTACGTCGCTGGTGGAGCGGGTGAGCTCCTCGAAGCGGCCGATCGCGCCGGACTCCATCGCCGTCATGATCGGCGAAGGGATCATCGACTCCCGGGACTGGCCCTTGGCGATCACCATGGACACGTTCCAGGAGTACTTGATGTGGTCCTCGGTGGTGCCCGCGGTGCCCTGCACGACCATCGTGGAGTTGCGGCAGATCGCGGCGGCCAGCAGTTCGGCGAGCCAGCTCTTGCCGGTGCCGGGGTCGCCGATCAGCAGCAGGCCGCGGTCGGAGGCGAGCGTGACGATGGCCCGCTCGACGATGCTCCGGTCGCCGAACCACTTCTGGGCGATCTCGCGGTCGAGGCCGTCGGCGCGCTCGGAGCCGAGGACGAACAGCCGGACCATCTTGGGGGAGAGCCGCCAGGTGAAGGGCTTGGGGTTGTCGTCGATCGACTCCAGCCAGGCCAGTTCCTCGGCGTACTTGAGCTCGGCGGGGGCGCGCAGCAGGTCGGACATCGAAGGGCCTTTCTAGGCGAGGAAGTTCTTGAGCTCGTGGACGAGCTTGCGGATGTGGCCGGAGAGCACCGGGGTGCCCTGGTCCTTGAAGCGTTCGCGGAACCACGGGTTGACGCTGCCGCGGCCGGAGCTGGTCACCGAGCCGACCGGGATGAACTTCGCCCCGGAGCGGTGCACGGCGGCCATGGAGGCGAACAGCTCCTCGCCGCGCCACTCGTAGAAGTCGGAGATCCAGACCACCACCGTGTTCCGCGGCTCGGCGATCTTCGGCTGGGCGAGCGCCATCGCGACCGTGCCGTCGGTGCCGCCGCCGAGGTTGGTGCGCAGCAGCGTCTCGAAGGGGTCGTGCACCCAGGGCGTCAGGTCGAGTGCCTGGGTGTCGTAGGCGATCAGGTGGACGTCCACCTTGGGCAGGCCGGCGAAGATCGAGGCCAGGATGGTGCAGTTGACCATCGAGTCGACCATCGAGCCGGACTGGTCCACCACCACGATCAGCCGCTGCGGGGTGGTCTTGCGGACGGTGTGCCGGTAGTAGAGCCGGTCGACGTAGAGCCGCTCCTCCTCCGGGCTCCAGTTGGTGAGGTTCTTCCAGATGGTGCGGTCGAGGTCGAGGTTGCGGAACACCCGCTTCGGCGGCACGGAGCGGTCCAGGGTGCCGACGCTGGCCTTGGCGACCTGGGTGCGCAGCACCTCGGCGACCTCGTCGACGAACCGCCGGATCAGCGCCTTGGCGTTGGCGAGGGCGACCCCGGAGAGGTTGTTCTTGTCGCGCAGCAGCTGCTCGATCAGCGACATGCTGGGGGTGAGCTGCGCGGCGAGCTTCGGGTCGGCGAGCACTTCGCGCAGGTGCATCCGCTTGACCAGGTCGGCCTCGATGGCGGCGAGGTCCGGGCCGATCGGCGGAACGAGGGTGGAGAGGTCGGGCGTGGTGCCGCCGCCCGTGCCGCGGCCGGCGCGCAGCCCGCCCGGCTTGGAGCCGAGCGCGCGCTCCAGCCAGCCGGCGTCGGACTGCCAGGCGGCGAGCTGCCCGGCGGAGACCGTGCCGCGGCCGGTGGCGAAGACGTTGAGCAGCACCTTGGACGCCAGGGCGGCGCGGCGCACCTCCGCGGCGCGGTCGCGGTCGGCGTCGTCGGCCGTGCCGTCGGTGCCGGGCACCATCAGGCCGTCGAACTCGGCGGCCAGCTCCGGGTGGCGCTGGACCAGCGAGTCCACCGAGACCTGCGGGTCCAGCAGGGCGGGCGGCAGGCCGATGTCCTCGACCACGGCGAGGCTCGCAGACTCCAGCGCGGCCTGCTCGTCCTGGTCGAAGAGGCGGGCGAGCAGCCGCCAGTACAGGACCTGGCGCCGGTTCTCGTCCGGATCGGCCTCGGGGGCCGTGGTGGTGGGCTCGGTCATGACCGCAGCAGCCTTCCCGCGCGCTCGCGCAGCACGGCCACCGCGTCGGTGGCGGCCTTCTCGGCCTTGATCCCGTTCTTGTCGGCGGTGCCGCCGGCCCAGCCGCCGGCGTGCACGGCGACGGTCTTCCGCTTCACCACGGCCTCCACGGCGAGCGGCTGGAGGGCGAACGCGCCGCCGTCCCAGCGCAGCAGGCCGATGCAGGAGTTCGCCGCCGCGACCGCCTCGGGGGTGAGCGGGCCGGCGGCGGGGACGCGGTCGGTGTCGACGGCGATCCGCTGCCCGGCGACGGTGAGCACCAGCGCGTCGCCGTCCTGCTCGAAGACACAGCCGTCGAGGAACACCGGGACGGCGATGCCCGCGGGGTGCCGGTCGAGCGGCGCGACGGCCGCGGAGGTGGCGGCGGGCAGGACGACCCGCGCGGTGGCGAAGGTGTCGGCCGGCTCCCCGGCGCGGGCGTGTGCGTCGTCCCAGAGCAGGTCGCCCTCGGCGGTGGCCGGCATGTCCGTCAGCTGCACGGAGCGGCCCTCGCCGACGGCGGCGAGCAGCACCGTGTGCGGGCGGAGCAGTTGCCAGACGCCCATCCCGACGACGGTGTCCGGCTTGGGGGCCGAGACCGCGGCGCGGACCAGCCGGGGCGGGCCGCCGTCGGCCGGCTCCAGGACGGCGTGCACCTGGGCCTGGACGGCGGTCGCGTGCTCCTGCAGGTCGATGCCGAGCGGCAGCAGACGGCCCGTCACCTGCTCGGTGGCCGCGGTCGATCCGGCACCCGGCACGGTGAGCAGCAGCGCCCGCGACCAGAGGTCGGCCCAGCGGCGCAGCGGTATCCGCTCCAGGGTGGCGCCGGGGCAGGAGGCGGCGAGTTCGGCGGCGAAGCCGTCCAGCAGGGTGGCGAGGCGGCGCAGCGCCGGGTCGGGCAGCATCGCGGAGACCACGGGGGCGGCCCCGGCGACGAGCTCGTGGTCGATGCCCTGCCAGCCGGCGCGGGCGAGGTCGGCGAGCCAGGAACGCGCGGCGGCGAGCAGGTTGGCGGCCTGCGGGGTGCCGGGCGCGGCGGCCGGGGCGGCGGCACGCGTGCGGCCGGTCGCCTCGTCGATCCGCGCGGTGAGCGCGTCGTGGACGGACCCGAGCAGGGCGCAGCGGGCGGCGGCGAGCGCGGTCAGGTGGTCCTCGTCGCCGACGCCGGCGGCGGTCTTCTCGGCCGCCTCGGCGACCCGGGCGGCGAGCGGCGAGCCGGCGTGGGCGTCGGCGAGGCCGATCAGGCCGGCGGCCTGGGCGGGCTGCGGGCGGAGCAGGCCGGTGGCGAGCGCGCGGTCGAAGCCGTCGACGGCGGCCAGCGCCTCGTCCAGGCCGTCGATCGGCTCGGTGAGCAGGTCGGCGCGCATCAGGCCACCGCCGCCCTGGTCGGCGGGAACCACTGCATCTCCGGCAGCGGCGCGGTGGTCGCGGCGAGCTCCAGGTAGGCGAGGTGGCGCAGGAACCGGCTGAACACCTGGGCGGCGGCCCCCTTGTCCGCCGCGGGCGGGCGGGTGCCGCGCATCGCGGCGGAGATGCCCGCCGCGTGGGTCTCCTCGGCGGCGGTCTCGACCCGCAGGTAGCGGCCGACCCGCTCGGCGCCGTACTGCAGCACCGCCTCGGTGATCAGCGCGCCGATGTGGTTGCAGAACGAGCCGCGGGCGCCGCCGCACGGCCGGTTGTTGTTGGTGCTGCAGGCGAACGCGAAGACACCCGCCGCGACGGACGAGACGTAGACCCGCTCGATGTCCGAGCCGCTGGAGACCACGCCCTGCAGACGTCCGTCGGCCAGCTCGACGAACGGGACCTTGGCGAGCTTGCGCGGCCGCGCGGGCGGCACCACGCGCGCCGTGCTCGACTCCTCCCAGGCTGACAATGCACCATCTCCTTGCGTCCAGGGGTGTGCCGCGCCGGATCGGCGGGACGCTGAGAAACCTACTGGCGATCACTGACAGCCCCCGGTGCGCCGGTTGCGCACCGGGGCCGTCGTCGGATCAGTCGGCGAGGTGGACGAGTTCGCCGCCGACGTAGGTGCGTTCCACCCGGGCGTCGGCGATCTCCTCGGGCGGCGCGGTGAGGATGTCGCGGTCGAGCACCACCAGGTCGGCGAGGTGGCCGGGGCGGAGGCTGCCGGCCTCGTCGTGGCCGTTCACATGGGCGGAGCCGGCCGTGTACGCGGCGAGTGCGGTGACCGGGTCGAGGCGCTGCTCGGGCAGGAAGACCCGGCCGTCGGTGGCGCCCGGTTCGGCGCGGTTCACCGCCACGTGCAGGCCGGCGAGCGGGTCCGGGCTGCTGACCGGCCAGTCGCTGCCCGCCGCGAGGGTGGCGCCGGCCCGCAGCAGCGAGCCGAACGGGTACTGCCAGGAGGCGCGTTCGGGGCCGAGGAAGGGGATGGTGAGCTCGTCCATCTGCGGCTCGTGGGCGGCCCACAGCGGCTGGATGTTGGCGATCGCGCCGAGCCGGGCGAAGCGCGGCACGTCCTCGGGGTGGACGACCTGCAGGTGGGCGAGGTGGTGCCGGTTGCCGCGCCGGCCGTTGGCGGCGACGGCCGCCTCGACGGCGTCCAGGGCCTCGCGGACGGCGCGGTCGCCGAGGGCGTGGAAGTGCACCTGGAAGTCGAGGGCGTCCAGCGCGATGACGTGCTCGCGCAGCTCGTGCGGGTCGACGAAGCTGATGCCGCTGTTGCCGGTGGCGCAGCCGCAGCCGTCGAGGTACGGGCCGGTCATGGCGGCGGTGAAGTTCTCTGCGATGCCGTCCTGCATGATCTTCACCGCTCCGGCGCGGAACCTGCCGCCGCTCGACTCCGCACGCCGTGCGACGAGTTCGGGGATCTGCTCGGCGCCGCGGTCGCGGTCCCACCAGAGCGCGCCGGTGACCCGGGCGGTGAGGGTGCCGTCCGACGCGGCCGTCCGGTAGGCGTCGGAGACGTCGGGCTGCCCGTTGAAGACGCCGAGCAGCGCGTCCTGCCAGCCGGTGATGCCCAGCGAGTGCAGCAGCCGCTGGGCGCGCAGCAGCCCGGCCAGCCGGTCGGCGGCGGTGCTGGGCGGGACGAGCCGGGAGACCAGCCCGGTCGCGCCCTCCTGCAGCACGCCGCCGGGCGTGCCGTCGGGCTCGCGCTCGATCCGCCCGTCGGCCGGGTCCGGGGTGTCGGCGGTGAGCCCGGCGAGCTCCAGGGCACGGGTGTTGGCCCAGGCGCCGTGGTGGTCGCGGTTCAGCAGGAAGACCGGGCGGTCCGGGCAGGCGCCGTCCAGGAGTCGCCGGCTCGGCAGGCCGCCCTCGAAGCTCTCCATCGACCAGCCGCTGCCGGTGATCCACTCCCGCTCGGGGTGGGCGGCGGCGAACTCGCGGACGCGGCGCAGGTATTCGTCCACGCCGGTGGTACCGGACAGGTCGCACTCGGCGAGCTCGGTGCCGCCGTACACCGCATGGACGTGCGCGTCCTGGAAGCCGGGGATCAGCAACCTGCCGTGCAGGTCGACGACTTCGGTGCGCGGCCCGATCAGCTCGCGGACCTCGTCGTGGCCGACGGCGGTGATCCGGCCGGCGGTGACGGCGAGACCGGTGGCCCGGGTGCGGGCGGGGTCGACGGTGTGCACGGGGCCGTTCGTGAAGACCAGGTCGGCCTGGGCCATGGGCGGTGCTCCAGTGCTCGGGCGGCAATGGCGCCGCGGATCGAAGGGGGTGGCGGGCCCGGGCCTGCTGTGGGCGGGCCCGGGCCGCGGTCAGACGGTCGGTTCGAGGGCCGGCCCGGCGGCGTGGGCCGGCGACCGGCGGTCGAAGTACGGGGAGCGGCGTACCCAGCGGGCCCAGGCCGCCGCCAGCAGACCGGAGCCGGCCATCACCGCGGGCACCATCAGCTGGAACCAGCCGTTGTCGGCGCTGAGTTCGAAGTGGTCGGCGGAGGACCAGAAGGTCCACACCAGGTACCCGCCGACGGAGAGCAGGACGAGCGCGCCGAGCAGCGGCGCCACCACGGCCCGCAGCCCCTCCCACGGTGCGGTGCGCAGCAGGCCGCGGAAGCGCACCGCGGCAGCGAGTGCGGTGAGCGCGTAGTAGAAGGCGACCAGGATGCCGCTGGCGTTGACCGCGGCCGAGATCAGGTCGCCGACCGTGGGGATGGCCAGCGAGAGCAGTGCGAGCACGGTCGCGGCGGCGGCGATCAGCACGGTGCCGACGGCCGGGGTGCCGTGCCGGGGGTGCAGCCGCATCCACACCGGGCCGAGGGTGCCGTCGCGCCCCATCGCGAACATGCCGCGCGCGGTGGGGATGATGCCTGCCTGCAGCGAGGCCGCGGCGGAGAAGAGCAGGGCCACCAGCGGCAGTGCGGCCAACGGCTGGTCGGCGAGCTTGGCACCGAAGTACGCCAGCCCCTGGGCGCCGTTGTCGGCCAGCTCGGACAGCGGCAGCACCCGCTGGAAGGCCGTGCCGGCGAGCAGGAAGAGCAGCATGATGACGGTCAACGCGATGAAGCCGCCGCGCGAGGCGTCCCGCGGGTCGCGGACCTCCTCGCCGATGCTGAACACCGACTCGAACCCCCAGTAGCAGAAGACCGCGAGCACCATGCCCTGGGCCAGCGCGGAGAGCGAGGGGATCGCGAACGGGTTGTACCAGTCGAGCGAGAACGGCTGGTCGCCGGCGAACAGCCCGTAGCCGCAGAAGATCAGCAGCACCGCGTACTCGAAGATCAGCAGGTACTTCTGCAACCGGGCCGAGAGGTCCAGCCCGCGGACGGCGACGGCGGTCGCGGCGCCGAGCACGGTCAGCCCGATGGCGGTGGTCTGCAGCGTGGAGTCCGGGTCGAGGGCGAAGCCGCCGAACCGGTGCAGGCCCGCCAGGCCGAGCAGTTGCAGCACCGCGGACCCGGTCACGGTGGTGGTGTAGGCGAGGAAGACGACCGTACCGACGATGCCGACCCAGCCGGACAGGAAGCCCAGCCACGGGTTGAGGGTGCGGCCGACCCAGCTGTAGCTGTTGCCCGCGTTCGGCTCGACCCGGTTGAGCCGGCCGTAGCCGCCCGCGATGGCGAGCACCGGCAGGAAGGCCAGCAGCATCAGCGCGGGCAGGTGGAGGCCGACCACGCCCGCCATCAGGCCGAGACCGATGCCGATGCTGGTGGTCGCCGCGGTCGTCGAGGCGGCGATCACGACGCCGCCCTCGATGCCGACCGACTTGGGCAGCGTCGTACGGGGGGCGGCTACGGCGGGGGAGTCCGCGGTGCGGCCGGGGGGCTTGAGCGGTGATGCCAAGGGAGTACCGCCTCGCTGGTGTGGGGGAGTGGGCCGGCGGCACGGGGAAAGGCGCCGGTGGCTGGGAATGAAACCGGCCGCCCACTTCACACGTCAATGCTGTTGTCATAAGCTCCGGGGCCATGACCGAACGCGTGGTTCCGGAGGACCGGCGGCAGCGCAGGCGGCCGACCCGGCAGGGCACCGTGCTCTCCGAGCGGACGATCGTCGAGACGGCGCTGCACCTGGTCGCCCAGCAGGGCGCGCAGGCACTCACGGTGCGCAAGCTCGGGGCCGCCCTCGGTGCCGACCCCAGCGCGGTCTACCGCTACTTCCACAGCGCCGACGACCTGCTGCTCGCCCTCACCGACGAGATGATCGGCCGGGCCCAACAGGGCTTCCGGGCCACCGGCGACTGGCGCGCCGACCTGCGTGAGATCGGCCTGCGCATCCACGCCTGCTACCAGGCCCACCCGCAGGCCGCCCTGCTCGCCGCCCACCGCACCACCGGCCGCGAGCACGAAGTCCGGGTGGTCGAGGCGATCCTCGGCGTGCTGCGCGGGGCCGGGCTGCCGGACGCCGAGGCGGTGCGGATCTACCACGCCTTCGTCGACCAGGCTCTCGGCTTCGCCGCCCTGGACGCCGCCGCGCTCGCCCTCCCGGCGGCCGCGCAGGCCGCCGATCTGGCCGTCTGGCACGCCAACTACGGAACCCTGGCGGCCGACACCCATCCGCACATCGCGGCGACCGCGCGGCTGCTCGCCGCCGACATGCGGCGCAGCGGCTATCCGGTCGCGCTGGAGCTGCTGCTCGACGCGACCGCCGGCCGGATCGCCGCCGCGCGGCAGGAAGGGAACTCCGCCCCTGCGCAGGCCGGTTGAGGAGGGACACCCAGATCGGCGGCACGGTGTGGCGTCTCCTCGCGCTGCTCCTCGTGGCGCCGACGGGCGGGCGCGATCACGTGAAGCGGCGCGAGGACGCGGGGGACGGGGCGGAGTTCGCGCCCGGGCTCAGCCGAGCGGGATGTCCTTCTCGCGGAGGGCGGACAGCGCGGGGCCGTACATCCGGGTCTTGATGGTGCCGACGGTCGGGCCGGCCTTGGCGGCGTGGCCGGCGGCGAGTTCGATCGCGGTGCGGCGCACGGCGTCCTCGCCGGCGGTGCGGTCGACGATGCCCGCGGCGAGGGCGTCCCGGCCGCCGTAGCGGCGGGCGGTGACCATCGCCTCGTGCGCGGTCTGCGGAGCCAGCCGGGCCTGGAGCAGCGCCGACATGCCCGCCGTGAACGGGATGTTGATCTCGGCCTCGGGCAGGCACCAGTAGCCGCGGTCGTCGCGCATCACCCGGAAGTCGTGCGCCAGCGAGAGCATCGCGCCGGCCGCGAAGGTGTGTCCCTGAAGCGCGGCCACGGTCACCACGGGCAGCGTCAGCATCCGGGCGAGGAGTTCCTGGACGGAGGAGACGTACTCCAGGGCCCGGTCGGTGTTGGCGAACAGCCAGTCCAGGTCGAGGCCGTTGGACCAGAACTTGCCGGTCGCCACCGTGACCAGGGCGCGCGGCCCCTCGGTCTTCTCGACCTCGTCCAGCAGCGTGTTGACGGAGGCGACCCAGTCGGGGTGGAAGCGGTTCTCGGTGTCTCCGAGGTCGAGCACGAAGACGTCGTCCTGGCGGTCGAGGGCGGGCATGGCTTCTCCAATCACCCAAAAGCTACTGGCCGGTAACTATGTTGCCCGGCATCGTACCCGGCGAGCCGCCCGCTGTCTGCCCTCGCTTCCGCCCTGCCGTATCCGCCATCGCCAACGCCATCGCAGGCGGGCAGGCGGGCAGGCAAGCAGGCAGGCAAGCAGGCCGGCTTGCCGGCGTTCAGGCGGCCGCGGCGGCGAAGGCCCGGCGGCAGTGGCGGACGGCTTCGCGGACGGCGGGGCCGTGGGCGGGCCGCCAGACGAGGGCGAGCAGGGCCGGTTCGGTGGCGTCCTCGATCGTCAGCGAGGTGAGCCGGTCCGCGTGGGCGGCGGCCATCGAGGCGCTGAAGACGGCCACCCCGAGGCCGCGGGCGGCGAGGTCGGCGACGGAGTCGGCCGCGCCGGCCTCCAGTGCGATCGCCGGCCGGACCCCGGCGGCCTCGCAGGCCCGGTCGAGCACCGTCCGGACGCCCGTGCCGCGCGGCATGCAGACCAGCGGATGCCCGGCCAGTTCCGCCAACCCGACCCCGCCCCGGCCGGCCAGCGGATGCCCCGGCGGGACTGCCGCGACCAGCGGCTCGCTGACGATCGTCAGCGCCTCCAGCCCCTCCGGGGCGGCGGGGGCCGTGCCGACCAGGGCGAGGTCGACGGCGCCGGTGCGCACCGCCTCCGCGAGCCGGTCCGAGTTGTCCTCCAGCAGCGAGAGTTCCACCCCCGGGTGCGCCCGGTGGAAGGCGGCCAGCGCCTCGAAGAGCGGGGTGACGGTGCAGCCGACCACCATGCCGACGGTGAGCCGCCCGCGGATCAGGCCGGTCACCTCGCCCACCGCCTCGCGGACGGCGGCCGCGGCCGCCAGTGTGGCCCGGGCGTGCGCCAGGGCGGCCTCGCCGGCCACGGTCAGGGTCGCCGCCCGCGCCGACCGGTCGAACAGCTCGGCGCCGAGCGCCCGCTCCAGCTGCCGGATCTGCGCGCTGACCCCGGACTGGCTGATGTGCACCCGTTCCGCCGCCCGGGTGAAACTCCGCTCCTCCGCCACCGCGACGAAGTACTCCAGCTGCCGCAATTCCACAACTGCTGATTCTAGCTCCGATCCGATCCAGCTGTTGGACTTCTGAACACGCCCCGAGGAGGCTGGAGGCACCGGGAGGCGGGAACGCCCCCGGAAGCCGACCGCCAGGAGGACGCCGTGCCCGACCACGATCAGTACGAGAAGGCCCTGCGGCCGGAGGACATCACCCGTCTGTTCGTCGAGCGCTCCAACGCCGGCGACGCGGCCGGGGTCGCCGCGCTCTACACCGAGGACGCGGTGATGGCCTTCCCGCCGGGGCAGTTGACGGTCGGCCGGGAGGCGATCCGGGAGCTGTGGGAGAAGGCCCTGGCAGGCCGTCCGCACTTCGAGCCCGAGCCGCCGCTGCCGACCCTGGTCAGCGGGGACATCGCGCTCACCTCGACCCCTCCCCGGGACGGCGCGGGCGCCCGCGCCCAAGTGGTGCGCCGCCACCCGGACGGCAGCTGGCTGCGCGTCCTCGACCAGCCGGAGTTCGTCTCCCCGGCCCGCTGAGCGGTCACGGCGGCGGTCTGTTCCGGTGATCGGCCGCGACCCTCTGTCAGAAATGTTGACCGTCCGTCACAGTAGTGCTCTGATCGGCGCAACACTCCCGGGAGGATGCGATGGACCTGAAGGACACCTGGTGGGCCTGGACGCTGGCGCTCATCGGACTCGTCGTACTGGCGATTCTCGGTTCGACCACCTGAATCCGGCAGGGCCGGCGCCGAACGGGGCGGCGCCGGCCCGCGGCATCCCCGGGAGCGCGCGCCGGGCGTTCGGGCCCGGGCGTGCGGGCATGCATCACCCGTCCGGTCGGCGTCGCTCAACAGAATGTCCGGTTCCGGTCCCTATGGTGGGTCGGTGACCAGTTCTCCCGACCCGACGGGGCAACCCGTCCGCAAGGAGCGGCTCCACCCCGGCCGGACGGACTACGCGGGCGCGGTGTACGGCTCCCTGCTCGCCGCCTCCGTGGTGGCCACCGCCGGTACCGCCGGCGAGTTCCCCCGACTGCAGCTGATCGGGCTGCTGCTGGTCACGGGCGTGGTCTTCTGGGCGGCGCACGTGTACGCGGAGGTGGCCGGCGAGCGGATCGTCGGCAAGCCCATCGACCGGCGGGAGATGCGCCGGGTCGCCCGGCACGAATGGGCCATCGTGGAGGCCGCCGTGCTTCCGGCGGCCGCGGTGGCGGTCAGCGCACTGTTCGGCCTCGACTACAGCGGCACCGCCTGGTTCGCCCTCGCAGTCGCCGTCACCCAGCAGGTCGCCTGGGCCACCCTCGGCGCGATCCGGGCCGGGGCCACCCGCCGGATGGCGATCGGCGAGGGCGTCGCCAACCTGCTGCTCGGCCTGGTCATCGTGGGCGCGAAGGCGGCCCTCGGGCACTGACGGCCGCGGCCGTCACCCCACCGCGTCGCGCGGCGGGAAGGCGATCCGCCGCAGCCGCCGCCAGTCCAGCGGCGGCCGGGCGCTCGGCACCCCCGGCCGGTGCCGCGGCACCCGCACCCGCAGTGCGGCGGGCCGGATCCGGCAGACCACCGGCGTCGGCAGGACGAGCGCCTCGCCGTCCACGCCGACCGGGATCTCGGCGGCGTCCGCCTCGACCACCACCTCGCGCGCGGCGAGCGCGGTCAGCCCGGTCGCGGCGCCGCCGCGGAGCAGCCCGACCGCCTGAGCGGCGCTGTCGACCTTGACGCCGAGCACCCCGAGCGCTCCGGTGTCCAGCCGCGGCCGGCGGCCCAGCCCGCCCGCGTCGCCCGGCGCGTACGGGTTGTTGCTGACCAGGACGGCCTGCGGCGCCTCCACCTCGGTGCCGGAGGCGCGCAGCCGCAGCCTGGGGCCGCGCTGGTGGGTCAGCAGGTCGGGCAGCATGTCCAGGATGGTGCGCACCTTGTCGTCCCGGTACGCCGGGCTCTGCACCACGGCCGCGTAGGTGCCGAAGGACGCGTTGTTGACGAAGACCCGGTCGCCGATCATGCCGAGGTCGATGCGCAGTTCCACGCCGTCGGTGAGGGCGTCCAGGCAGGTCGAGGGGTCGGCCCGGTCGAGGCCGAGGTCCATCGCGAAGTGGTTGCGCGTCCCGGCGGAGATCACCAGGAAGGGCACCCCGTGCTCGGCGGCGACGCCGGCGACCAGCGCCTGGGTGCCGTCGCCGCCCGCGACGCCCAGTAGGTCGGCGCCGCGGGCGACGGCGCCGCGGGCCAGCTCGGCGACGTCCTGGTGGTGCTCCGGGTCGAGCAGGACGACCTCCGCGCCCAGCGCCCTGGCCCGTTCGGCGAGCCGGAACTGCTCGACCTTGCCGCCGCCGGAGCGCGGATTCATGATCAGGAACGGCCGGGCGGGCGCCGGGGTGCGGTGTTCCACCGGCTTGCTGCTGCCGCCCCTCAGCGCGGACCGGCCCGCCGCCACCGCGACCGCCCACAGCGCCAGGACCAGCAGCACCGCCCACAGCAGGTCCACCAGTGCGTACCCGACGAGGACGGCGGCCACCGCGCCGGCGGCCAGGCCGAGCGCCAGCAGCCGCCGGGTGCCGCGGTGGGTCAGTGCCCACCAGAGCCCCGCGACGGCCACGCCCAGCGCGGCCAGCCCGGTGAGCAGCAGGGCCAGCGACTTCAGGCCGCCGACGATCAGCAGCACCACCGCGGCGGCCCCCATGGCGGCGAAGGCCAGGCGCGCCGCCCGCCGCCGGGTGCCGTCCCCGTGTCCGGTTGCGTCCGGTGATCCCGTCATGACCCGATGATGGCACCGCCCGGCGCCGGAAGCGGCGCACTTCGGCCGGGAGGCGCCGCGTGGGTCCGGGCCGGTCCCCAGGGCGCGGCGCGGCCGCGACGCGGGCGGCCCGGAACGGTCATAGGGTGGCGGCGGACCTCCGTCCGGGACCGGCCCGGCCGGAGCGCGGGAGAACTCGATGCGGGGGGCGGTGTCGGGGAGGGCCCCGGACGAGATATCTTGACGTCAAGACGTTGTACACGTGAAGCGGAGTACCCGGTGACTGACTCGACCATCATCTACACGCACACTGACGAGGCCCCGGCCCTGGCAACGTATTCCTTCCTGCCCGTGGTCCAGGCGTACGCCTCGACGGCGGGCGTCAAGGTGGAGACGCGTGACATCTCGCTCGCCGGGCGCCTCATCGCGAGCTTCCCGGAGCGTCTCGCGGAGGGTCAGCGCATCGACGATGCCCTCGCCGAGCTCGGCGAGCTGGCCAAGACCCCCGATGCCAACATCATCAAGCTGCCGAACGTCTCGGCCTCCATCCCGCAGCTGAAGGCCGCCGTCGCCGAGCTGCAGGCCCAGGGCTACGCCCTGCCGGACTACCCGGACGACCCGAAGACCGACGAGGAGCGCGAGACCCGCGCCCGCTACGACAAGGTCAAGGGCAGCGCCGTCAACCCCGTCCTGCGCGAGGGCAACTCCGACCGCCGCGCCCCCGCCTCGGTGAAGAACTACGCCAAGGCCCACCCGCACCGCATGGGCGCCTGGTCGGCCGACTCCAAGACCAACGTCGCCACCATGGGCGTCGACGACTTCCGCTCCACCGAGAAGTCCGCGGTCGTCGCCGAGGCCGGCAACCTCCGCATCGAGCTGCACGGCGACGACGGCTCCACCACCGTCCTGCGCGAGAAGGTGCCGGTGCTGGCCGGCGAGGTCGTCGACGCCTCGGTCATGCGCGTCGCCGCGCTGCGCGAGTTCCTGACCGCCCAGGTCGCCCGCGCCAAGGCCGAGGACGTGCTGTTCTCGGTGCACCTCAAGGCCACCATGATGAAGGTCTCCGACCCGATCGTCTTCGGCCACGTCCTGCGCGCCTTCTTCCCGGACACCTTCGCCACCTACGGCGCCGACCTCGCCGCGGCCGGCCTGAGCCCGAACGACGGCCTCGGCGGCATCTTCAAGGGTCTGGAGTCGCTGCCCAACGGCGCCGAGATCAAGGCCTCCTTCGACGCCGAGATCGCCGCCGGCCCCGCCCTGGCGATGGTCGACTCCGACCGCGGCATCACCAACCTGCACGTGCCGAGCGACGTCATCGTCGACGCCTCCATGCCGGCCATGATCCGCACCTCCGGCCACATGTGGGGCCCGGACGGCCAGGAGGCCGACACCCTCGCCGTCCTCCCCGACAGCAGCTACGCGGGTGTGTACCAGGCCGTCATCGAGGACTGCCGCGCCCACGGCGCCCTCGACCCGGCCACCATCGGCTCCGTCCCGAACGTCGGCCTGATGGCGCAGAAGGCCGAGGAGTACGGCAGCCACGACAAGACCTTCGAGATCGCCACCACCGGCACCGTCCGCGTCGTCGACGCCTCCGGCACCGCCGTGCTGGAGCAGGCCGTGGGCGCCGGCGACATCTTCCGGATGTGCCAGACCAAGGACCTGCCGATCCGCGACTGGGTCAAGCTCGCCGTCACCCGCGCCCGCGCCACCGGCGACCCGGCCGTCTTCTGGCTGGACGAGGGCCGCGCCCACGACGCCCAGCTGATCGCCAAGGTCAAGGCGTACCTGCCCGAGCACGACACCGAGGGCCTGCAGATCGAGATCCTGTCGCCGGTCGAGGCGACCACGTTCTCGCTCGAGCGCATCCGCCGCGGCGAGAACACCATCTCGGTCACCGGCAACGTGCTCCGCGACTACCTGACCGACCTCTTCCCGATCCTGGAGCTGGGCACCAGCGCCAAGATGCTGTCGGTCGTCCCGCTGATGAACGGCGGCGGCCTCTTCGAGACCGGCGCCGGCGGCTCCGCCCCGAAGCACGTCCAGCAGCTGGTCAAGGAGAACTACCTGCGCTGGGACAGCCTCGGCGAGTTCCTCGCCCTGGCCGTCAGCTTCGAGCAGCTCGCCACCAGCACCGGCAACGCCCGCGCCCAGGTGCTCGCCAACACCCTCGACCGCGCCACCGGCACCTTCCTCAACGAGGACAAGTCGCCGAGCCGCCGCCTCGGCGGCATCGACAACCGCGGCAGCCACTTCTACCTGGCCCTGTACTGGGCCCAGGAGCTGGCCCGGCAGACCGCCGACACCGAGCTCGCCCAGGCGTTCGCCGGCCTCGCCAAGACGCTGTCCGAGCAGGAGCAGACGATCGTCGACGAGCTGATCGCCGTCCAGGGCTCGCCGGTCGACATCGGCGGCTACTACCAGCCGGACCCGGCCAAGGCCGCCGCCGTCATGCGCCCGTCGAAGACCTTCAACGAGGCCATCGCCACCCTCGGCTGAGCCACCCGCAAGGCCCCGCGGCCCAGGCACCCCACCCAGGGGCGCCCCACCGCGGGGCCTTGCCCTTTGCGCGGGGGGAAAACCACTCACGGGCGCCCGCACAGCGGTAGCGTCGTCCCGTGATCGTATGGCTCAACGGCACCCACGGCGCAGGCAAGACGACGACCGGTGCGCTCGTGCAGGAGCTGATCCCGGATTCACGGGTGTTCGACGCCGAGAAGGTCGGCGAGACACTCATGGACATCACGCCGGGGCTGCCCCGGACGGACAACTTCCAGCACTGGCCGCCGTGGCGGCCGCTCGTCGTCGAGACCGCCCGCCGCGTACTCGACTACACCGGCGGCACCCTGGTGATGCCCATGACCGTCCTGATCGAGGAGTACTGGCGCGAGATCAGCACGGGCCTCGCCCACCATGCCATTCCGGTACGGCACTTCGTCCTCCACGCCGACCAGGACACCCTCCGTGAACGCATCGCGGGCGACACTGTTGTGGGCCCCGACTCCCCGTTCCGTCTCAAACACCTCGAGCCCTACGCCGAGGCGGCCCGCACGTGGCTGCACGGTGAGGCCGAGGTCGTCGACACCACCCACCTCACGCCCGCCCAGGCAGCCCTGCAGATCGCAGAGGCCGTCAGGAGTTGAGGCCTCCGTGTCGCGCGGTTCCGCCCCCGGCCTTCGGCCGGGAGGTGCCCCCAGCGCCCCTGGTGGTTTTCCCTCCGCGTGTGATCGGTGGGGCCGGGACGCCGTAGAGTCTTCGGTGCAGGTCAGGCCGAATTCAGACGCGGAGGGTCACCCGGTGAGCACCCCACGGACGCCCCAGCGGGCCCGTTCGTCCCACGACCGGGCGGCGACCGAGGAGGCGCTGCGGGCCGCCGCACTCGAGCTGCTGGAGCGGCAGGGCGTCCTGGCCGGGCTCAACCTGCGTGCGGTGGCCGACGAGGCGGGCGTCAACCGCGGCCTCGTCTACCAGTACTTCGGCTCCCGCCGCGACCTGCTGCGTTCCGCCCTGTGGGCGCAGGGCCAGGAGAGCGTGCAGGACGCCGCGGCGGCCGTCTCCGAGGCGCTGCCGCTGCGCAAGCGGCTCTCCCGGTTCTTCTGGACGTCGCTGCGCCGGCCCGGCCCGATCCGGCTGATGGCACTGCTCGTGCTGGACGGCGACGAGCGGCCCCGGCCGCTGCCGCAGCGGGCCGCCGAGCACCGGCTGCTGGAGGCCGAGGCCGAGCAGGGCGGGCTGCCGGTCGACGACCCCGACGCGCTGCACGCGACGATGGCCTCCGCCGTGTACGGCTACGTGCTGCTCCGCGAGCACATGGCCCGGGAGATCGACGTGCCCGTCGAGGAGCTCGACGGGCGGGTGGCACGCTGCCTGGACGCGATGGTGACCCACCGGCGACGGGACGAGACCGCAGGGCCGTCCTGACGCCGGCGGGCCGGGTGCGGGGTCAGCCCTGCGGGCCGCCCGCGACGTACAGCACCTGGCCGGAGACGAAGCCCGCGTCCTCGCCGGCCAGGTAGGAGACCGCACCGGCGATGTCCTCCGGGGTGCCGACCCGGCGGACGGGGATCTGCTGGGCCGCGCCGGCCTTGAGGTCCTCGAAGTCCAGGCCCATCCGGGCGGCGGTGGCGGCCGTCATGTCGGTGGCGATGAACCCCGGGGCGATGGCGTTGACCGTCACCCCGAACGGGCCGAGCTCGATGGCCAGGGTCTTGGTGAAGCCCTGCAGGCCGGCCTTGGCGGCCGAGTAGTTGGCCTGGCCGCGGTTGCCGAGGGCCGACGTGGAGGAGAGGTTGACGATCCGTCCCCAGCGGGCCTCGGTCATGTGCGCCTGCACCGCGCGGGACATCAGGAAGGCGCCACGCAGGTGCACGGCGACGACAGCGTCCCAGTCGTCCTCGCTGAGCTTGTACAGCAGGTTGTCGCGGGTGATCCCGGCGTTGTTCACCAGGATCGTGGGGGCGCCGAGATCCTCGGCCGTCCGGGCGACCGCGGCCGCCACCTGGGCCGCGTCGGTGACGTCGACGCCGACCGCGAGGGCGCGGCCGCCGTCCTTCTCGATCGCCTCGACGGTGCCGCCGCAGGCCGGCTCGTCCAGGTCGCAGACGGCGACGGCGTGGCCGTCGCGGGCCAGGCGCAGCGCGGTGGCCGCGCCGATCCCGCGGGCGGCGCCGGTGACGACGGCGACCTTGGGGTTGCTCTCGGACATGGGTGACTCCTCGGTGGGGGTGGAGGTGGAGAGGGGGGTGGGACGGTGGAGCGGTGGAGCGGCGCTCAGGGGTGGATGCGGGAGACGGCCTAGGCGGCGCAGGGTCGCCGACGGGCCCTACAGGCCGAGGGACTTGGCGACGACCGTCTTCATGACCTCGCTGGTGCCGCCGTAGATCCGGAACACCCGGTTGTCGGTGTAGAGGCGGGCGATCGGGTACTCCAGGATGTAGCCGTAACCGCCGTGCAGCTGGAGGCACTTGTCGATGACCCGGCCGGCCGTCTCGGTGGTGAACAGCTTGGCTGCGGCGGCGTCCGCGACGGTCAGGTCGCCGGTCTCGAAGAGGTCGAGCGCCCGGTCGGTGAAAGCCAGGCAGGCCTCGACCTCGGCCGCGCACTCGGCGAGCACGAACTTGGTGTTCTGGAAGTCGGCGACGGCCCGGCCGAAGACCTTGCGGTCCTTGACGTACGTCACCGCGAAGTCGACGGCGGCCCGGGCCGCGGCGGCCGCGCCGACCGCGATCCCCAGCCGCTCCTGGACGAGGTTGTGGGTCAGGTAGGAGAAGGCCCTGCCCTCCTCGCCGAGCAGGTTCTCCACCGGGACGCGCACGTCGGTGAAGGAGAGTTCGGCGGTGTCGGAGCTGCGCAGGCCGACCTTCTCCAGCTTCCGGCCCACGCGGTACCCCTCGGACTTCGTGTCCACGCAGAGGATGGACAGGCCGGCCCGGCGGTCCTCGGGGCTGGCCGGTGAGGTGCGGCAGACCACCAGGACGAGGTCGGCCAGCACACCGCCGGTGATGAAGGTCTTGGCGCCGTTGAGCACGTAGTGGGTGCCGTCCGCGGAGAGCTTCGCGGTGGTCGCGATGCCCGCGAGGTCGGAGCCGGTGCCGGGCTCCGTCATGGCGATGGCGGTCATGATCTCGCCGGAGACGAAGCCGGGCAGCCAGCGCTTCTTCTGCTCCTCGGTGGCGTACTCCAGCAGGTAGGGCAGGCAGAGGCCGGTGTGGACACTGGAGCCGCCGAAGGACACGCCGGCCCGCATCAGCTCCTCGGTGAGCACGGCCTGGTACTTGAAGCCGCTCTGGCCCGCGCCGCCGTACTCCTCCGGCACCTCGATGCCGAAGACGCCCAGCTCACCGAGCCGGTAGTAGAAGTCGCGCGGCGCGTGGCCGGCCTGCTCCCACTGGTCGTAGACGGGCACGACCTCCTGGGCGATGAAATCCCGGACGACCTCGCGGAAGGCCTCGTGGTCCTCGGTGTACACGGAACGCCGCACGGTGCGCCCTCTTTCCTGGTTCGGGGCCTGCGGGATCGTTCCCGCCGCCGGCCCGCCCTTCTAGCGAAACGCTAAATTACTCGCCGGTCGGCTCCTGGCCAGAGGGTTCGCAGTGTGACCTCGGCCATATCGGGCGCTGACCCGGTGTGCAGATCGGGTGGCGGTCTTCGACCGGACCGGCGACAGCGGGCGGGCCGTGGTTTATCGTTTCGCTAAACCGGCGGCGAGCCGGCGGTGACCGTGGTGATGGGAGTCGGGATGACCGAGAAGGCGTACCGCGTCTGCCCGCTGTGCGAGGCGACCTGCGGACTCGAACTCACCCTGGACACCGGAAGGATCACCGCCGCCCGCGGTGACCGGGCCGACGTCTTCAGCAGCGGTTTCGTCTGCCCCAAGGGCGCAGCCCTCGGCCAGCTCGACAACGACCCCGACCGGATCCGCCGGCCCCTGATCCGCACCGGCACCGAGTACCGCGAGGCCGACTGGGACGAGGCCTTCGCCGCCGTGGAGGACGGTCTCGCCACCGTGATCGGCCGGCACGGACGGCAGGCCGTCGCCACCTACCTCGGCAACCCCAACGTGCACACCCTCGCCGGCGGCCTCTACGCCGGCGCCCTCGCCAAGGCCGTCGGCAGTACCCAGGTCTACTCCGCCAGCACCGTCGACCAGATGCCCAAGCACGTCTCCTCCGGCCTGCTCTTCGGCGACCCGCTGGCCATCCCCGTCCCCGACCTCGACCGCACCGACTACCTGCTGATGCTCGGCGCCAACCCGGTCGAGTCCAACGGCAGCCTCTGCACCGCCGCCGACTTCCCCGGCCGGCTCAAGGCGCTGCGCCGCCGCGGCGGCCGCCTGGTCGTCGTCGACCCCCGGCGCACCCGCACCGCCGCCCTCGCCGACCGCCACCTGCCGATCCGCCCCGGCGCCGACGCCCACCTGCTGGCCGGCCTGGTGCACACCCTCTTCGACGAGAAGCTCACCGCACCCGGCGAGCACCTCAGCGGCGTCGACGAGATCCGCCGGGCGATCCAGCCCTTCCCGGCCGAGGCCGTCGCCGACGCCTGCGGCATCCCCGCCGCCGACATCAGGACCCTCGCCCGCGAACTCGCCGCCGCCCCCACCGCCGCCGTCTACGCCCGGATCGGCACCAGCACCGTCGAGTTCGGCACCCTGGCCAGCTGGCTGGTCGACGTCCTCAACGCCCTCACCGGCAACCTCGACCGGCCCGGCGGCGCGATGTTCCCGCTCGCGGCCCGGCGCCGCCGCGGCACCGGCCGCGGCCGCGGCTTCACCACCGGACGCTGGCACAGCCGGGTCCGCGGCCTGCCCGAGATCAAGGGCGAACTGCCCGCCGTCACCCTCGTCGACGAGATCACCTCCCCGGGCGAGGGGCAGGTCCGCGCCCTGATCACCGTCGCCGGCAACCCCGTCCTCTCCACCCCCGGCGGCCACCGCCTGGACGAGGCCCTCGCCGGACTCGACTTCATGGTCAGCGTCGACCCCTACCTCAACGAGACCACCCGGCACGCCCACGTCGTCCTGCCACCCCCGCCGCCGAGCCGCTCACCCCACTTCGACCTCGCCTTCGGCGACCTCGCGATCCGCAACACCGCCCGCTGGTCCCCGGCGCCCCTGCCACTGCGGGACGGCGAACTCGACGAGTGCCGCATCCTCTCCCGGCTCGTCCTCATCGCCGCCGGGCACGGCGCCGCGGCCGCCGCCGACCCCGACGCCCTCGACGACCGGACCACCGCCGGCATCCTCGCCAGGGCCGTCGCCGACCCGGCCTCGCCCGTCCACGGCCGCGACCCGGCGGAACTCGCCGCCGCCCTGCACGGCGACACCGGCAGCGAACGCCAGATCGACCTGATGCTCCGCCTCGGCGCCTACGGCGAGGGCTTCGGCGCGGACCCCGACGGACTCACCCTCGCCGGGCTGCTCGCCGCACCCCACGGCATCGACCTCGGCGCGCTCCTGCCCCGGCTGCCCGAGGTGCTGCGCACCGTCTCCGGCACCGTCGAACTCTGCCCAGCGCCGCTCGCCGCCGACCTCGGCCGGCTGAGTGCCGCACTCGCCGAACGCGGCGACGGCCTCGTCCTGGTCGGCCGCCGGCACCTGCGCTCCAACAACAGCTGGCTGCACAACCTGCCCGCGCTCACCCGCGGCAGCAACCGCTGCACCCTGCACGTCCACCCGGCCGACGCCGCCGCCCTCGGCCTCGCCGACGGAGGCGACGCCGTGGTCCGCAGCCGCACCGGCGAGGTCACCGCCCCGGTGGAGATCACCGAGGACGTCATGCCCGGCGTCGTCAGTCTCCCGCACGGCTGGGGCCACGACCGGCCCGGCACCCGGATGCGGGTCGCCGAGGCCGTCCCCGGCGTCAACGTCAACATGCTCACCGACCCCGGCGCCGTCGACCCGCTGTCCGGCACCGCCGTCCTCAACGGCGTCCCCGTCCAGATCCACCCCGCCGCCGTCACGGCCCTGACGGCACCTCAGGCCGGGTAGCGGATCAGCTCGCCCGTCGCCAGTCCGAACGAGAACGGTGCCGGGACGGGCACCGTGTCGCCGAACGTGCCGCGCCACTGCCGGTGGTAGACGCCGTTGTCCGGTTCCGAGTACAGCACGATCGCGCCCTCCCGCGGGTCGATCAGCAGGTACAGCGGGATCCGCATCAGCGGGTAGTCGCGGACCTTGCCGACCAGGTCGTTCTCGGGGTTGGAGGGCGAGACGATCTCCACGGCGATCTCGGCGAGCTCTGCGGGAACCTCGCTGCCGCCGAGTTCCACGACGGAGAGCGGGATGTAGGTCAGGTCCGGATTCCGGAGCTTGCCGACGTTCGGCGACGCGAGGTCGGTGTTCTCGCTCGGCATCAGCCCGGCCGGGCGGTGGGCGTCGAACTGCTCCCGGACGACCAGGAGGTTGCGCTGATGGATCACCGACGGCCCGGCCATCATGATGATCTCGTCGCCGGACACCTCGATCTTCCAACCCGAGGGCGGGGTCAGGGTCTGTGCGTACCGGAGCAGCTGCGCGTGGCGCTCGGGGATCTCGAAGTCGGCCATACCGCCAATCCTTCCATCCCGCAGGCCCCGGCACCGGACGGACAGGGCGGCGTCGGCGTGCTGACGGGCCGACGGCCGGGCGGGGTGAGGGCCGGGTGAACAGGCGCAGGCCGGGGCGGGCCGGCCGGTAGAGTGCCGGGGGCGGTGGGGCGTGTCCGGACGAGTCGCGCTTCGGGGGACGTGACGGGAGTGCGCATGCAGGGCGAGCAACTGGACGGCCGGTACCGGCTGGAGGCGGTGCTGGGCTCCGGCGGGATGGGCCAGGTGTGGCGGGCCTTCGACGAGCGGGTCGGCCGGCCGGTCGCGGTGAAGCTGCTGACCGGCGCCGACACGGCCTCCGCGGGAGTGGAGCGGTTCGCCGCGGAGGCCCGGGCCGCCGGCAACCTCAGCAGCCCGCACATCGTCACCGTCCATGACTTCGGCCGGGCCGGGCCCGAGCACGGCGGCGCGCCCTTCCTGGTCATGGAGCACCTCGACGGGCGGGCCCTGGAGGACGTCCTCACCGAGGGGCCGCTGCCGCCGGTGGCCGACGCCCTCGACTGGACCCGGCAGGTCTGCACCGGCCTGGCCGCCGCCCACCGGGCCGGCCTCGTCCACCGCGACATCAAGCCCGCGAACGCCATGCTGCTACCCGGCGGCACCGTCAAGATCCTCGACTTCGGCATCGTCAAGCACGTGTACGAGGACCTCGCGCTCACCGGCACCGGCCACGCCATCGGCACGGCCGCCTACATGGCGCCCGAACAGGCCCGCGGCGACCGCGGCATCGGCCCGGCGGCCGACCTCTACGCCGTCGGCTGCCTGCTGCACACACTGCTGACGGGCCGTCCGCCGTTCACCGGCGCACCGCTGGCCGTCCTGCACCAGCACCTCACCCGGCAGCCCGAGGCCCCCAGCGGGGTGCGGCCCGCCGTCCCGGCCGAGGTCGACGCGCTGGTCCTCGCCCTGCTGGCCAAGGAGCCGGGGGAGCGGCCGGGCAGCGCCGAGGAGATCGCCGGCCGCATCGAGGCGCTGCTCGCGGCCCCGGACCCGAGCCGCCACCCGGTGCCCCCGCCGCCGCCCGTCCACGCCGACGCGGCCGCCACCGCCGTCGTCCCCGGCCGGGCGCCGTCGGCGCCCCCGCACCCGCCGACGGCCCTCGACGGCGCACCGACCCGGGCCACCGCGGGCGGACACACCCCGGTGCCCGAGCCGACCGACCCGCACCCGGCGCCACCTGTGGTGGCCGAGCCGCCGGCCGGCCCGGTGGTGGTGCTCGCGGCACGGGACTCCGCCCTGAACCGCAGCGCGCTCGCGGGGAGCGCGGCGTTCGCCGTCCAGTTGATCGCGTTCGCCTCCTGGCCGGTGTGGTGGGCCGGGCTGCTCGGGGTCCCGGCGTTCTTCGCATTCGTCTTCGTGCTGTCGATGGACCGGCCGACGCCGACGGCCGCGCGGGGCACGGGCGGGCTCTTCGCCGCGGTGGCGGTCACCCTGGTCTCCGGCACCCTGCTGCTGTTCTCCTCGCGGACGGCCTGGTGGATGGCGCTGGTCACGGCCGTGATCCTCTGCGCCCTGCTGCTGGTGCTGCAGCGGCCGCTGGCACGCGGCCTCGGCACGCTGTTCGGCCGCCACGAGGCCGAGGTGCAGATGGCGTCGAGTGCGGCCCTTGCGAACGCCGCGCTCGCCGCCGGCTTCTACGTCGCCGCCGCGGGCCTCGGCGTGCTGAAGGCGGCGGCCCTCGGCCTGCTCACCTGGGGCGCCCTGGCCGCGGTGCTGACCCTGCTGCTTCCCTTCCGCGGACCGGGTGCCGGCCCGGAACCGCGGTAGTGGCCGGCGCGGAGGCGTGAGGACGCGTCAGACCCGCCCGACGAGGGTGAAGCCGGCCTCGCCGACCGTGTTGCGGACGACGGCCTCGTCCAGGTCGGCGGTGGACTCGACGGTGACCCGGCCGGTGGCCGCGTGGGCGTTGACGCCGGTGACACCGGGGAGGGCGGCGAGGCCCGCCGTGACGGTCCGCTCGCAGTGGCCGCAGCTCATGCCTTCGACGCTGAAGACGGCGGTCGTGGACATCGGGGAACCTCCGGGCACGGATTCGGGCGCGGCGGGTCGCCGCGTCGATGCCGACCAGAACAGCGCAGCGATCGCCCGCCGTCACAGGGACACGCCGCCGGTGTGACCCCATCGAGTGGTTTCGCGGCCGACGCCCTGACGTGCGCCCGGCGCGGCGCGGCGCGGGGACGGGAACGGCCGGTGGGGGCGCGGTCGCCGCGCC
>NZ_JBFBJZ010000061.1:0-47499 GCF_040686255.1 Kitasatospora sp. NPDC085879
GCCACCGGCCGGGGCAGCGGGTGGACGAGGCACAGCGGCGCACCGCGACGCCCGGCCTCGGCCGCGGCCCAGTCGGCGACGGCCGACGCGCCGGTCGATCCGTCGATCACGACCATCACGGGCAGCACCGCGGCGTCCACGGCGCCGACCCCCATCAGGCCGGGACGCCGAGCCGGACCTGGGCGTCGACCACGCCCGGCACACCTTTGACCAGGTGTTCGAGCAGCGCGGCCATCGCCGTGTCGGGGAGGCTGCCGGTCAGCGTGATCCGCCCGTCGTCGGCCTGCGCCTCGAGACCGGAGGCGTCCGCCGGGCGGAGGGCCGCGATCAGTTCGAAGCGGACCTGGCCGACCAGTTCCCCGTCCTCGCGCAGGTGGACCTTGAGCAGGTCCCCACGGCTGACGATGCCGACCAGGCAGTCCTCGGCGTCGACGACCGGCAGGCGCTTGAGGTGCATCCGGGCCATCGAGCGGCCGGCCTCGGCGATCGGGCTGTCCGGGTGGACGGTCACGGCGGGCGTGGTCATCATGGCGCCGGCGGTCATGCCCTGGAAGGTCCCGGGTTCGCGGTCCTGGGCGGTGAGCAGGTCGGCCTCGGAGACGACGCCGATCACCCTGCCGTCGCCGGTCAGCACCGGTACTGCGCTGACCTGCCACTGCTGCAGGGTGTCGGTGATCTCCCGGAAGTCGGCGTCCCGTCCCACCGCGACGACCGCGTGGGTCATCACGTCGCCGACGGTGCTCCAGGTGCTGTTCATGGCGTGGTCCTTTCGGGGGGCGGCGCGGCGGTCTCGTCGTGCAGGGTGCTCCGGGAGACCGGGCCGAGCAGGTCGGCGAGGTGCTGCAGGACGTCGAGGAAGAGGTCGTCGACGGTGATGACGCCGACCGGCTCGCCGTCCCGCAGTACGGGCAGGCGGCGCACGCCGGTGCGGCGGAACGCCCGGTAGGCGGCGGTGAGTTCGTCGTCGGCGTCGACGGTCAGCGGCGGGGCCGACATCAGCCTGGCCACCGACCTGTGCGGGTCCGCGTCCCCGGCCAGCACTCGGACGACGAGGTCGCGGTCGGTGAGGACGCCGAGCAGGGCCCGGCTGTCCGCCACCAGGACGCAGCCGATCGCCCGGTCGGCCATCAGCCGCGCGGCCTCGGCGGCGGTGCTGTCGGGCGCCACGGTCACTGGGGGCGAGATCATGAGGTCCGAGACGCGCACGGGTCGACCTCCCTCACCGCGACGGTCACCTCGGGCGGGTGGGCCGGCATGGGGTGGACCGTGCGGTGCGATGGCACATCGAGCAGCCCGGTCGCCCGCTCCTTCGGCAGCCGGGGGGCGATGACGGGGACGTCGGCCAAAGCGATCCGCGCGGGCCGGTCGGTCGCCATCCGGTGGTCCACCGTCACCCGCAACCCTTCGGGGTCGATGCTGTGCCGGGTCAGGTGCCGGCCCGCGCAGTGGGCGACGCAGCTGGCGACGGATGCGGTGAACAGTTCGAGCGGAGTCGGCGCCGTGTCGACCCCGCCGTCCGCCACCGGCTGGTCGACGGTGAGCACGTGGCCGCGGACGGAGACGGCGTACCGGTCGCCGCGCAGGTGGACCGCCCCGGTGTGTCGGGGTCCGTGCGGGCCTTCTGCGGCGGCCGCTTCGCGGAGCCGGGCCGCGGCCACGTCCCTGGCCTCAGCGCACGTCAGCGCCGCCCGTCCAACGCCCCCGAGGTCGAGCACCACCGGGCCCGGGTCGGCGGGGTCTGGGCGGGTGACGAGGACCGGTCCTCCGGACGCGGTGTTCATCGGGCGGGTCGGGGTCGCCATGACGATTCTCCGTGCTCCGCGCGGCGGCAGCGGGCGCGCGCTCCTGTTCCCAGGACAGCCCGTCCTGCGCGTGGCGGCCAGGGCCGACCGGATGTGACCCACCGGGGCCGTGGGTACCCCGTGGACAGGGCCGTTCGGCCCTGAGCGCCTTCCGGTCTGCGGTGGAACGCTGGCAAGGGGCCGCCCTTCGGCCGAGGAGGCACCATGTCGACGGCCAGGATCACCGACTTGTACGAGGTGACGATGGCTCACTCCTACCTCCGGGAGAGCATGACCGCCCCGGCGACGTTCAGCCTGTTCGTCCGGAACCTTCCGCCCGGGCGTGGCTTCCTCGTCGCCGCCGGGATCGAATCGGCTCTGGAATACCTTGCGGGCTTCCGCGTGGACGAGGAGGACGTGCGGGCGTTCGCCGCTGCGCTCGGCCGGCCGACTGCGGACCTGGCGCCGCTGTGCGGGCTGCGGTTCAGCGGCGAGGTGTGGGCGGTGCCCGAGGGGCGGATCGTGCTGGCCGGCGAGCCGTTGCTGGAGGTGACCGCGCCGCTGCCCGAAGCGCAATTGGTCGAGTCCTACCTGCTCAACCAGGTGTGCCACCAGACGGCGGTGGCGAGCAAGGCGGCCCGCTGCGTCATCGCCGCGGCAGGGCGGCCGGTCGTGGACTTCTCGCTGCGGCGCACCCACGGCCTGCAGGCGGGGGACCACGCCGCCCGGCTCGGCGGCCTGGTGGGCTTCGCGGGAACGAGCAACGTGGCCGCGGCCGGCAGGTACGGCTTGCGGGCGGTCGGCACCATGGCCCACTCGTACATCGAGGCGTTCGGCGACGAGGCAACGGCCTTCCGGGCCTTCGCCCGGGCGCACCCGGGGCCGGTGACCTTCCTGGTCGATACCTACGACACGCGGGCGGGGGTGACCACGGCCGCCCAGGTGCTGCGGGAACTCGACCTGCACGAGGGTTGCGCAGTCCGCCTGGACAGCGGTGACTTCCTGGAACTGTCCGTGGCTTCGCGACGGATCCTCGACGCCGCCGGGTTGCCGGATGTAAAGATCACGGTCAGTGGCGGCCTCGACGAATACGGCATCGCCGACCTGCTCACCGCAGGGGCACCGATCGACGTCTTCGCCGTCGGCACCCGTGTGGGTGTGGCAGCGGACGCCCCGTACCTGGACGCCGCCTACAAACTGGTCTCCTACGATGGCCAGCCGATGATGAAGCTCTCCGCGGGCAAGGCCACGGCGCCCGGTGCCAAGCAGGTCTTCCGCGGCCGGAACTTCTCCGACACGGTCGCTCTGAGGACGGAGACCGCTCCGCCGGGGACCGTCCCCGTGCTGCGCATAGTGATGACGGGCGGACAGCGGTTGGACGGGCCATATGCCCTTGAGGCGGCCCGGTCGGCGTTCGAATCCGACCTGGCTGCTCTCCCCGCGACCGCCCGGTATATCGCCGACCCGCGGCCGCCGACGACGGCGTGGTCCGACGGACTCGTCCGACTCACCAACGATGTCCGGCAGCGCATTGAGTCCGGCCAGCGGAGCACGAACAACGCGACCGCGGCGCTGCCCGGCCGCCGTGGCTGAGGCCGGTGGGCACTGCCAGGAGTGCGTACCGGCCCCGGCGGCGGGGCCGGTCGGCCCTCCCGGGCCGGCTGTCGCCGGCCGTAGCGTGGCAGCGAGACCCTGACCGCTCACGGGTGGAGGAAGCCATGCAACCCGCCGCACGCCGTCCGATCGTGCTGGGCGTCGACGCCCCGGCTCCTACTCCTATGGCCGTGGCCTGGGCCGCGGACGAGGCCGACCGTGCAGGCCGGACACTGCGACTGGTCCACGCCGTCTCTCCGCCGCCGTTCGGGTTCACCGGCGCCGAGTGGGTCGGCAGTCTGAAGGAGCAGCACCGGGAGGGCGGCGTGGTCCTCGACAGGGCGGCCCTGCTGGCCCGTGAACGCCACCCGGACCTGGAGATCACGTCCGACACGGTCGAGGGGGTCACGGATCAGGTCCTGTGCGAGGAGTCCCGGCACGCCGAGCTGGTGGTCGTCGGGTCGCGGCGCCTCAGCCATGTCGAGGAGTGGCTGAGCGCGTCGTCGGTCACCGTTCCGCTGAGCGCCCAGGCACGGTGCCCGGTCGTCGTGGTCGGCGCGCCGGAACACGTGACCGAGCAGCCGCCGTACGTGGTGGTGGGGGTGGACGGCAGCCGGTCGTCGGCGGCGGCCGTGGACTTCGCGTTCGACCTGGCGGCCCGCCGCGGGGCCCGGCTGCGGGCCGTGTGGGTGTGGCAGCGGCCCGTGATCTGGCCGGCCGACGACCACGACGCCGTGCAGACCCTCCGCCGGCAGCTGTCCGAGACCACGGCCGGACGGGGCGGTGACCATCCCGACGTCCGGGTGACCCACGACGTGCTGGTCGGGCACCCGGTCGAACAGTTGGCCGCCGCCTCGGCCCACGCCCTGGCCGTGGTGGTCGGCCGGCGGGGCCACGGGGGGTTCACCGGCATGCGCCTCGGCTCCGTCCCGCACGGGCTGCTGCACCACGCGCACTGCCCGGTCGTCACCGTCCCGCCGCCCGCCGACCACCGCCGCTGACGTGTCCGGCGAACGGACCGGGACCCTCCGGCCGCCTCGGGAGGACACCGGGGCGCCGGGGCCGGACCCGCGCGAGCCGGTCAAACTCCTCTTCCGCGACCTGCGGACCTCGCCGGACGGCCTGGCCGAGCGGGAGGCAAGCCGCAGGCTGACCGTCCACGGGCCGAACGCCCTGGCCCGGCGGGGCGGACGGCGCTGGCCCGGCGAGCTGGTGCAGCAGTTCACCCACCCGCTGGCCGTCCTGCTCGCACTGGCAGCCGTGCTCGCCCTGGTGAGCGGCGCCCCGGCACTGGCGGTGGCGATCGCCGCGGTGATCGTGCTGAACGCCCTGCTCGCCTTCGTGCAGGAACGGCAGGCCGAGCAGGCGGTGGAGGCACTGGCGGACTTCCTTCCGGACCGCGCCACCGTGGTCCGCGGCGGCGTGCGCAGCGAGGTCCCGGCCACGGATCTCGTGCCGGGCGACGTCCTGGTGGTCGAGGAGGGCGACCGGGTGTCCGCCGACGCCAGGCTGGTCTCGGGCGGCGTGGAGGTCGACCTCTCGGCGCTGACCGGCGAGTCCGTCCCGGTCTTCCGCTCCGCGGAGACGCTCGACGTCACCGGTCCGCTGCTGGACGCCCGCGACCTGGTGTTCTCCGGCTCGGCGTGCACCGGCGGGCAGGCCGTGGCGGTGGTGACGGCCACCGGCATGCACACCGAGCTCGGGCGCATCGCGGCCCTGAGCCAGCGCACCCGCCGCGAGGAGAGCCCGCTGGAGCACCAGGTCAAGCGGGTCGCCCGGCTGATCGCGGTGATCGCGGTGGGTGTCGGGCTCGCCTTCCTGCCGATGGGCCTGGCGGCCGGCCTCTCGTTGACCGCCGCGGTGACCTTCGCCGTCGGCCTGCTGGTCGCCAACGTGCCCGAGGGCCTGCTGCCGACCATCACGCTCGCCCTCGCCTCCGGTGTCCGCGACCTGGCCCGGCGCGGGGCGGTCGTCAAACGGCTGTCCGCGGTGGAGACCCTCGGGTCGACCACCGTCGTCTGCACCGACAAGACCGGCACCCTGACCGAGAACCGGATGCGGGTCACCACTGTGTGGACACCGGCCGGCGAGACGCAGGCGGACGGCCGGGCGGACGGCACCGGGATGCGCGACCTCGCCGAAGCGGCCGCGATCTGCACCACCGCCGACCCGGACACCGCACACGGCGATCCGACCGAGCTGGCCCTGCTCGACCTCGCCGACCGCCTCGGCGTGCCCTGCCGGGTCGGGCCCCGGGACGGCGGCCGGCTGGCCCTGTTCCGGTTCGACCCCCGGCTGAAGCTGATGACCACGGCCGACCGGCGCGGCGGCGGCACGGTGCTTCACACCAAGGGGGCACCGGAGGAGGTCCTCGCCCATGCCGCGTCCCTGCGCGACCACGGGGTCGAACGGGCCATGACCGCCGGGGACCGCGCGACCGTGGTGCACGAGGTCGGCCGGCTCGCGGCACGCGGCCTGCGGGTGCTGGCGGTCGCGGTGAAACCGCTCGATCACGGGCTGCCGCCGCCGGGGCGCCGGGAGGACGCCGAACGGGACCTGTGCCTGCTCGGCCTGGTCGCGATGGCGGACCCGCCCCGGCCGGAGGTCGCCGACGCGATCGCCCGGGCCCACCGCGCCGGCATCACCGTGCACGTCGTCACGGGCGACAACGGGCTCACCGCCGCGGCCGTCGCCGAACAGGTCGGCATCGGCCACCGCGGTATGCGGATCGTCACCGGCACCGAACTCGACGCCCTGGGCGACGACCGGCTCGACGCGCTGCTCGCCCGGGGCGAGGAGGTGGTGTTCGCCCGGACCTCGCCCGAGGCCAAGCTGCGGATCGCCGACGCCCTGCGCGCCGAGGGCAACACCGTGGCCATGACCGGGGACGGCGTCAACGACGCGCCCGCGCTGCGCCGGGCCGACATCGGCGTCGCCATGGGCCGGTCCGGCACCGAGGTCGCCCGCGAGTCGGCCACCATGGTGCTCACGGACGACGACTTCGCCACCATCGTCGCCGCCGTCGAGGAGGGACGGCGTACCTACGACAACATCCGCAAGTTCATCGTCTACATCTTCGCGCACGCCGTGCCCGAGGTTGTTCCCTTCCTGGTCTTCGCCCTGGCCGGAGGCGCCGTGCCGCTGCCGCTGACGGTGATGCAGATCCTCGCGGTCGACCTCGGCACCGACACCCTGCCCGCACTCGCCCTCGGCCGGGAACGCGCCGAACCGGGCCTGATGGACCGTCCGCCACGGCCTCGGGACGAGAAGGTGATCCGGCCCGCCATGCTGGCCAGGGCCTGGGGATTCCTCGGCTTGATCTCCGCCGCGCTCGTCATGGGCGGCTACTTCCTCACCCTGACCGCCGGCGGCTGGCACCCGGGCGATCCCACCGGCCCCGGCAGCCCTCTCCACCACCTGTACCAGCAGGCCACCACCGTCGCCTGGCTGGGCATCGTGGCCTGCCAGATCGGCACCGCCTTCGCCGCCCGCACCGACCGGGCCTCGCTGCGGTCGATCGGGCTGTTCAGCAACCGCCAGTTGCTCGGCGGCATCGCCTTCTCCCTGGCGTTCGCGGCCACGATCGTCTACGTCCCCGCACTGCACGGCCTGTTCGGCACGGCCGCCCTCGGCCCGGCACAGCTGGCCGTGCTGCTCCCCTTCCCGCTGGTGGTCTGGGGTGCGGACGAGCTCCGCAGGGCCGCCGTCCGCCGCAGGGCGGGCGCCGCGACCGTTCCGTCCGCGGTGCTGCCTTCGCCGCCCGTACCGGCGGGTGAGGAGACCGGCCACCATCCGCTGCCGGTGCTGCTCGCCCGGCACGGCTGGAGCGCCCACCGGCTGATCCACGCCCTGGGCGTCGGGGAGCACGCAGCGGCCGACATCGTGGCGCACGCCCAGCGCATCGGCGCGGGGCACGGGCGCCTTCCCGGAGGCGACCCGCACCGTCCCGGCTGACCGGGAACTGTGGGCCGGTTGGCCCACCGGTCCGGGGCACAGGGCCCTGGGAGCCGGCACCGGCCGGACGGATGGTGGAAGCACCGGCCCCCGCCGAAGGCTTCCGAGGAGGTGGCAGCCGTGCCTCAGACCAGGATCGCGAGGCGTCCCGGCCCCCCGTCCCGTCCGCTTCCGCCGCTCGGCCTGCGCACGCCGTCGGGCCGCCGGTTGCCCTACTGAATCCGTCCGGGGAGAGAAGCCATGCGCCGAGTGATCTGGTTCGCCAGCCTCGAACGGGGCGATGTCGGCCTGGTGGGCGGCAAGAACGCCTCCCTGGGCGAGCTGGTCGCGCACCTCGGGCCGGCCGGCGTCCGCGTTCCCGACGGCTTCGCGACGACGGCCGACGCCTTCCGCGAGTTCCTGGCACAGGGCAGTCTGCGGGACGAAATCGCCGCGCAGCTCGACCGGCTCCGAGCCGGTGATCCGCTCGCCGACGTGGGCGCCGCCGTGCGGACGGCGATCCTGGCGACGCCCCTGCCCGACACGCTGGCCGACGAGCTCGCGGACGGCTACGCGCGGCTGGGCCGCGAGGCCGGCAGGGCCGATCCGGACGTGGCCGTGCGCAGCAGCGCCACTGCCGAGGACCTGCCGGAGGCGAGCTTCGCCGGGCAGCAGGAGACCTTCCTCAACGTCCGTGGGCGCGAGGCCCTGCTGGACGCCTGCCGGCGCTGCTTCGCGTCGTTGTTCACCGACCGGGCGATCGACTACCGCGAGCGGCTCGGGTTCGACCACCTCGCCGTGGCCCTGTCGGTGGGCGTGCAGCTGATGGTCCGCTCGGACCTCGGCGGATCGGGCGTGATGTTCACTCTGGACCCGGAGAGCGGGTTTCCCGGTGCGGTGGTGGTGAGTGCCGCATGGGGGCTCGGGGAGACGGTGGTCAGCGGCCGGGTCGATCCCGATGAGTACCTGGTGTTCAAGCCGCTGCTGAAGGACCCGGGGCTCGACCCGGTGCTGCAGAGCGTGTGCGGGCCCAAGCGGCACAAGTCGGTGTACGGCGAGGAGGGCCTCACCCGGATCGTCGAGACCTCGGAGGAGGAGCGTGCCGCTCTGGTGCTGGACCGCGCGGAGGTGCGGCGGCTGGCCGAGTGGGCGGTCGCCGTCGAGGGGCACTACGGCTGCCCGATGGACCTGGAGTGGGCGAAGGACGGCCGCAGCGGCGAGCTGTTCGTCGTGCAGGCCCGGCCGGAGACCGTGCAGTCCCGGCGCAGTGGGGCCGTGCTGCGGCGGTACCGGCTGACCGGCACCGGGCAGCGGCTGGTCGATGGCATCGCCGTGGGTGAGGCGATCGGTGCCGGCCCGGTCAGCCGGTTGCGCAGCCCGGTCGAGATCGACCTCTTCCCCGCCGGGGCCGTCCTGGTCACCGCGATCACCGACCCCGACTGGGAGCCGCTGATGAAGAAGGCGTCGGCGATCGTCACCGACCACGGGGGACGCACCTCGCACGCGGCGATCGTCAGCCGTGAACTCGGCGTGCCGGCCGTGGTGGGCACCGGTCGGGCGACCGAGGTCCTGGCCGACGGGCTGCCGGTCACCGTCTCCTGCGCGGAGGGTGCCGAGGGCCATGTCTACCGGGGGAACGTCGACTTCGAGGAATCGGAGACCGACCTCGACTCGCTGCCCGCCACCCGCACCAAAATCATGCTGAACCTGGCCGACCCGGCAGCGGCATTCCGCTGGTGGCGTCTGCCCGCGGACGGGGTGGGGCTCGCACGGACCGAATTCCTGGTGGCCCATCAGATCCGTGTCCACCCGATGGCACTGCTCCACCCCGAGCGGCTGTCCGACGAGGACCGGCGGCAGGTGGACACGCTGGCCGACGGATACCCCGACCACGCCGACTACTTCGTCGACCGGCTGGCCCAGGGTGTGGCGAGGATCGCCGCCTCCCGCTGGCCGGACCCGGTGGTCGTGCGCACCAGCGACTTCAAGACCAACGAGTACGCGCGGCTGGTAGGCGGCGCACCGTTCGAGCCCGTGGAGGCCAACCCGATGATCGGGTGGCGCGGTGCGAGCCGCTACTACGACGACCGCTACCGGGAGGGCTTCGCCCTCGAGTGCCGGGCCCTGCGCCGGGTCCGCGACGAGACGGGGCTGACCAACCTGGTGGTCATGATCCCCTTCTGCCGCACCCCCGAGGAGGCCGACCGCGTGCTCGCCGTCATGGCGGACAACGGCCTCCACCGGGGCCGCAACGGGCTCCGGGTCTTCGTGATGGCCGAGATCCCGGCGAACATCCTGCTCGCCGAGGAGTTCGCCGAACGGTTCGACGGCTTCTCCATCGGCAGCAACGACCTCACCCAGCTCACCCTCGGCGTCGACCGCGACTCCGACCTGCTCGCCCACCTCTTCGACGAGAGCAACCCGGCGGTCACCCGCAGCATCGCGACACTGATCGCCACCGCCCACGCGGCCGGCCGCCATGTCGGCCTCTGCGGCCAACGCCCCAGCAACGACCCCGCGTTCACCCGCTTCCTGGTCGACGTCGGCATCGACTCGATCTCGGTCACCCCGGACAGCTTCGCCGCCGTCAAGCAGCAGGTCGCGGCGGCGGAGCACGGCCGGCACCGCACGGAGTGAGGACCGCCGTGAACACCGCACCGAACACCCCGAGCCCTGCGCCCCGGCCGGGCCTGCTCACTTTCCTCGGCGGCGTCAGCACCGTCACCGGCAGCAAGTTCCTGGTCGAGACCGACCACGCACGGCTCATGGTCGACTGCGGGCTCTTCCAGGGCCTCGCCGAACTGCGCCGCCGCAACCGCCGTCCGCTGCCGCTCGACCCGGCCGACGTCGACGCCGTCGTGCTGACCCACGCCCACCTCGACCACTGCGGCTACCTGCCCCGACTGGTCCGCGACGGCTTCCGCGGCCCCGTCCTGACCACCCCGGACACCGCACGGCTCGCCGAACTGATCCTCCGCGACAGCGCCCACCTGCTCCGCGAGGACGCCGACCACGCGAACGAGCACGGCTGGTCCAAGCACCACCCCGCCGAACCGCTGTACGACGAGAAGGACGTCGAGAACACCCTGCGCATGTTCGACCCCGTCCCGCAGGACACGGACGTCGAGATCACGGCCGGTACCGTCCTGCACCTGCACCGGGCCGGGCACATCCTCGGCTCCGCCTGGGCCCACCTCACCCTGGAGGACGGCCACACCCTCGCCGCCAGCGGCGACCTCGGCCGCCCGGTCCACCCCCTGCTGCGCCCGCCGGAGCCCTTCAGCGGGGCGGACGTGCTGCTGATGGAGTCGACCTACGGCAACCGCCGCCACGAGGAGACCGCCGCCCGCGAATGGTTCGCCCGCGCGGTCGAGCGCGTCCTGATCGGCTGACGGGGGGCGGGACCGGCGCGGCCGAGCAGCAGGGGCGCCGCCGGGTGCGGCCATGGGCTGGAACACCATGCCGGCCGTCCGCTCGCCGAAGCGGGCGCGGAAGTCCCGGTAGCACTCCCGTGCCCGGGTCTCGCTGCCGATGCCGAGGCGGACGGCGCCCTCGGCACTCTTGTGCACCTGGGGTCGAGCCAGCCTCCGCCGGGGTGGGCGGCGAGGAACGCGTCGACCCGTCGGCGGGCGCCCGCTGTGTCGGCGGCCGGCGGGGCCACCGGGGCGGAGGGCGGTTCGGCCAGCCACCCCGCGCCGTACCGGGCGTGGGCGAGGGCCCGTGCGGCGGCGGCCGGGTCCGAGTAGGACGGGAGCTGTCCACCGTCCGCGCAGGTCCGGTACTGGACGGGCACCTCCTGGTCCAGCAGGACAGCCGCGACCGGCAGGTGTCGGCGGCCCGGGCCGTCCAGCAGCGCGCGGAGCGGCCGGTCGGCGTCCTCCTGGCAGGCTCCGAGGGCCAGGACCTTGGCCCGACCGGGTCCGCACAGCCGGTCGGCGACCATCCCGGCAGCCCGGCGGCTCGTACCGAGGAACCTCATCCGGCGGCTCTCCTCGGACATCCCGTGCTCGTGCAGGTCCAGGACAGCGGCGCGGTCGCCGGCCTCGACGACCCTCACGAGGACGGCTGTCCCGTCGGCGAGCAATGCCTCGGCCGCGGACACCGGCGGTTCGGTGACGGACATGGCGACTCCCTCCACCGCCCTCCGGCGCGGGTGGCACGGCCAGGGCCGATGGGCCCGGCGGCCGGTCCGACCGGGCAGGGCCCGGGCACGGTGACTGCCTGACGCTGGCGTGCTAGGGCTTGCCGGGCCGGTCGGTGCGGCCGGACCAGAGCGGTTCGACGAGCTTCCAGTCGTCCTCCCAGGTGTCGGCGGTCCGGTGGTCGAGCACGCCGCGGCGCAGGACGAAGGCGGCGGTGGACACGGTGCCCGCGGCGGCCAGCGCCATCAGGCCGTAGCTGGCTGCCGACACGGCCAACTGACTGTCGGCCGGGGCCGGTTCGGCGACTGCTCCGGCGTCGTCCACCCAGATCGGCACCTTCGTGCCCTGTGGTGTGCCGCTCGGCACCGCGACGGTGCCCGTCCGGTCCGCGCCAGCGACCGTCCAGGTGGCCGGGGCGCCGACCGTGTCGAGCGGGCGGCCCGGGATGTCCGCGGCCGCCGCGAGGGTCGTGGCCGTTGCCGGGTGGCGGTGCACGGCCATCCGGCGGGCGTCGGCGCGCATGTCATGCAGCAGGACCTGGGCGGTCACCAGGGCAGCAGCGACCGACAGCACGGCGAGCAGGACGGCGCCGACGAGCAGTCGGCTGCGGGCGCGGTCGGCCCTGCGGCAGAGCGGGTTGTGGTCGAGGCCGACGGCCCGGCGGAGGTGGCGGCGGACCGAACGGCCTGTCTCGGGCGGGCCGGGCCCGGTGGATGCGGCGGGCATGGCACGCCTCCTCTGTCTCCTGGCGGAGCGCCGTCTTGACGGACTGTCAGCCGTCGGCCGGGGCGGCCTCGTCCGCACGGAGTTCGGCGCCGATCTCCCGGGCCCAGCGCCGGATGTGCTCGGAGCTCCGGAAGTCGCCGCCCTTGTCGTGCCGGACCATGCTGCGGGCGACGAAGCCGGGCGTTTCGGCGGTCACGCTGCCGCCGAAGGTGACGTGCCCGCGCGCGTGCAGGCGCTCCATCTCGTCGGCCACCTGGGCGACCGGCGGGATCTCGTGCTGTTCCGCGGAGCTGTCGACCGGCCCGCTGCTGAACAGCCAGACGGGCCGCCGCGCCAGCTCGTCCGCGTGGCGGTGGGCGCAGCGGAGCGCGTCGTGCTGCCAGTGGTTCATGTAGATCGCGCTGCCGAGGACGACGGCGTCGAAGTCCGCCACGGTAGTGACCTCGGCGGCGGGGAGGACCTCAGTCGTGAAGCCTTCCTCGTCGAGCACCCGGCCGATCTCCCTGGCGATGCCGGCCGTTGCGCCGTGCTTGGTTCCGTAGGCCACGAGGACTCGCTGCTTCGTCATGGTGCGCCTCCCGCGGAATCGGCTCCCGGAGCGAGCCCGGTTCGGCTTGCGCTTCCAGCTTCGTCCCGGCCCGGACGCTGGCGACAGGGCCTGGTGTCCCGATCCGAGGGCCGAACGGTCCCTGCTGGTCGGCGACGCACGGGCGTGTGATGGAGGGACCGGATGAATCGGACGAGGAGTGGCGGCGTGCAGATCTTTGTCGGTTACGCGAGTACGCACGGTTCGACGCGTCACATTGCCGAGCGGATCGCCGGTCGTCTGCAGTCGTACGGCCACCGCACGGTCCTCGGCCCGCTGGAGCCGGCCGCCGGTCTCCCGGACTGCGACGCGGCGGTACTGGGCAGCGCCGTCCACGACGGCAGGTGGCTGCCCGAGGCGGTCGAGTTCGTCCGGCGGGGTGCCAGGGCGCTCGCCGGGCGGCCGGTCCGGCTGTTCAGTGTGAGTCTCGTCGGGGAGCGGAGCAGCGCCTTCCCTCCGGTCGTGGCCCGGTGCCTGCGGCGGCTCAGGGCGCGTTCCGGCCCGGAGCTACCTGCCGATCTCCTGGCCGCGGTCGCACCCGGCGGCCGGCACGACTTCGCGGGGACGGTGGCGCCGGAGCACTGGCCGGCGACCGGTCGGCTGGTCTTCCGGCTGATGGGCGGACGTTACGGCGAGTGCACGGACTGGGACGAGGTGGACGCATGGGCGGCGGCCGTCGCGGCGGAGTTCGGGGCCACGTCGGACAGCTGAACGCGGTCGATCGGACGGTCAGTCCGGGAGGCGGACGGCGAGGGCGGGCCTGATTCGCGCGGCGCGACGGGCCGGGCCCGCGGCGGTCAGGAGGGAGGCGGCGAGGGTGAGGGCGGCGAGTACCCCGATCTGGGCCCACTCGACGGGGAAGCCGCCGTCGAGGCCGGTGAAGGCGGAGCTCTTCTGGTACATCAGCCAGGTGGTGAGCACGCCGATGGTGCGCCGGCTGGGCGAGCAGGCCGTCCGCACTTCGGCGCCGCGCGGCCGGTCACCGGGTCGGTGAGGACGAGGGTGTCACCGGGGGCGTAGAACCGGCCGCTGGGGCCGTCGGTGTGGCCGAAGAAGTTGTCCAGCACGACGTAGCCGGGATGGGTGGCGAGGGCGTTCCAGACGGCCCTGTCGTCGGGCAGGCCGGGCAGCCGGTCGCGGAAGGCGATGCCGCTCGTCGCGCAGTCGGGCTCCCCGACGACGGCGGTCGCTGGGTGGGACGGTTCATCAGGCGGCGCAGCGGCCGCAGCACGGCGTGCTGGTTCTCGCTGACCAGGACCACGGCGGAGAAGGCGGCGAGGATACCGAGGATGACGTAGACCGCAATGGGACGGGGTGTCGAAGGTCCCGCAGGGCGGCCACTTCGACGGTACCGGCCTGGTAGACCTAGCGGACACCGGTGGCGGCCAGCAGCGGCTGCGGTGCGTCGCTCGTCCGGGTGGCCATGGCCGTCTCCTCCGTGCGGGCGGTCCCCAGCCTCGTGCGGGCTCCGGCCGGTCCCTAGCGCCGACCGGCCGCGATGCCCGGGCGGACGGATCTCAGGTCGCCGGGGCCGTTCGGCCCGGGCGTGGGGCCCGACCGGCCCTGGTGGCACCGGCGGACTCCTGCTGGTGTGGACCCGAGGAGGGGCCCGGGCGCGCCCGGGAGGTTCGAGGACACGCCGGGGCTGTGCGAGGACGGAGGCCCGTCATGAAGGCCGACATCGGGGATCGGGTCATCGTGAACGCCACCCGGCCCGGCGCCGCACGGCGTGACGGGGAGATCGTGGCCCTGCACCATCCGGACGGCAGCCCGCCCTGGGACGTGTGCTGGTCGGAGACCGGCCGGGTGTCCATGTTCTTCCCCGGCCCGGACACTCAGCTGCACCACTTCGAGCACCTCGGGCAGGGCGAGCGGGTGGCGGGTGTGCTCCACACCTTCGCCGACTGAGGCCTCCGCCGCGCCAGGTGCGTGCGGCCGGCCGGCCGCGCTTCCGGCGAGTGTGGCCATGCACGGACGCTCGTCTCCGGCGGTCCTGCAACCGGCTCGCGTGGACTGCCGCCCCACCGGCGTCAGGAGGTCCGTGGGGCCGGACTCCGGCCGCCTGGGGTCCCCGGGTCGCACACGCAGGCGTGTCGGCTCCGCGTCAGAGCAGGGCTGCCACGATGCGGTCGGCCCAGCCGGGACCAGCGGTACGACCGGCGAGGTAGTCGGCGCAGAAGACGCCCAGCAGGGCGGAGGCGAGCGACTCGGCGTCCAGGTCAATGGCGGCAGTGCCCGCGGCACGGGCCTGGTCGAGGACGCGTACGAGGCCGGCGCGGCGCGGAATCACCGCGTGTTCACGCAGCAGTTCCAGCAAATCGGGAGTGTGGTCCTCCTCGGCGAGGCAGGTGCCGATCAGGGCCATGCCGCCGGTGCGGGTGAGGACGGCTGCGAGGTCGGCGAGCTGGGCGGCGAGGTCGGCGCGCACGTCACCCGTGGTGTGCGGCGCGGCGCACGGGCGCAGCGTGGCGAGGGCGGCGGCGGCCAGTTCGGTCTTGGTCCTCCAGCGCAGGTGGATGGTGGCCTTGCTCACCCCGGCGGCTCGGGCGACGTTGTCCAGCGTCATCCGGGTGAAGCCATGCCGGGTCAGCAGGGTGAGTGCCGCGGCGAGGATGGCGGTTTCCTTGTCCGGGCAGCGCGGCCGACCGGCGGCGCCCGGACAGCCCTTCCGCGTCTTCTCCATGCGGCCAGCATAGGCGCTTGCAATACCGAACGACTCGGTTTAGATTCAAGTAGGCGCCGGACACCGGACAGCCCGGCAGAAGCGTCCGCCCCCGGAAGGACCCCCACATGCGTTACGCAGTTCTCGGCACCGGCTCCGTCGGCCGGGTCATCGCCGCCAAGCTCGCCTCCCTCGGCCACGAGGTCACGGTCGGCACCCGCGACCCGGAGGCCACCCTCGCCCGGACCGAAACCGATGCCATGGGCACGGCGCCGTTCGCCCAGTGGCACCGGGCCAACCCCGCGGTCCTCCTGGCCACCTACACCGACGCCGCCTCCGGCGCCGACGCCGTCGTCAACGCCACCTCCGGCGCTGGTGCCCTGGAGGCGCTGGCCCTCGCGGGCGCAGAGAACCTCGCCGGCAAGGTGCTGCTGGACATCGCCAACCCGCTCGACTTCTCCCAGGGCATGCCCCCGTCGCTGAACCCGGTCAACACCGACAGCCTCGGCGAGCAGATCCAGCGCGCCTTCCCCGAGGCAGAGGTCGTCAAGACGCTCAACACCATGAACGCCGAGATCATGGTCGACCCGGCCAAGGTCCCCGGCGAGCACCACGTCTTCGTCTCCGGCAACGACGCCGACGCCAAGAAGGCCGTCACCGAACTCCTGGTCTCCATCGGCTGGCCCGCCACCAGCGTCCTGGACCTCGGTGACATCACCACCGCCCGCGGCACCGAGATGCTGCTGCCGATCTGGCTGCGTCTGTGGGGCGCGCTCGGCCACGCCGACTTCAACTTCCACATCGCCGGCGCCCGCACCGGCGCCTGACCGGCGCCGGCACCGGCCGGTCGGCGGGAACCTCCGGCAGCGGCACCCCGAACCGGCGGGCCTCACGGCGGTGCGGCCCACCACTCCCCGCCCTGCACCGCCGAGCAGGACCGGTCCCATGGGCGGCAGGATCCTGCACGGCGTCACGAACGCCGAGGACCTCGGGTTGCCGATCGCCGAAGAGCCCGCGGTCCGCGCCTGCGTCGTCCATGCCGAGGACGGCGTAGTGACGGCCCCGGCTCGATCGGCGGCCGAGGACCCGGCCACCGTCCAGCTCGCCCCGTGAAAGGACGCCCCCGGTGAAGACCGGCATCCACCTCGTCTCGTACGACGTACCCGGCGGCGCCCCGGCCATCGCGCCGGTGCTCGCCGAGACCGCTGCCCTCGCCGAGGACGGCGGCATCGCCACGCTCTCGCTGATGGACCACTACCTGCAGATCGGCGGCATGGGCCTAGGCGAGATCGACGCGCCGATGCTGGAGGGCTACACCACCCTCGGCTATCTCGCCGCGCACACCAGCACCGTCCGGCTCCAGTTGCTGGTCACCGGCACGACCTATCGCCACCCCGGCCTGCTCGCCAAGATCGTCTCCACCCTGGACGTCCTCTCCGGCGGCCGGGCCGCCCTCGGACTCGGCGCAGCCTGGTACGAACGCGAGCACCACGCCCTGGGCGTGCCGTTCCCACCGCTCGCGGAGCGCTTCGAGCGGCTGGAGGAGACCCTGCAGATCGTCCGCCGGATGTGGAGCGACGACAGCAGCCGCTACGAAGGCCGCCACTACCGGCTCGCCGAGACGGTCAACTCGCCGCAGCCCCTGCGCACGCCCCGTCCGCCCGTCATGATCGGCGGAGGCGGGGAGAAGAAGACCCTGCGCCTGGTCGCCAAGTACGCCGACGCCTGGAACCTCCCCGTCCGGCCGGGCGACGGCGTCGAAACCTTCCGCACCAAGCTCGCGGTGCTGCACGACCACTGCAAGCGCGAGGACCGCGACCCGGCCACCATCTCGACCAGTGTCATGTACGTCGGCGGCCCGCCCTCCGACTCCGCCTCCACCGGGACCTTCCTCCGGGAGATGGAGGCCTACGCCGCGATGGGCGTGCAGGAGGTTCACCTCATGCCGTTCGGACCCGACCCCCGCCCCGTCGTCTCCCGGCTCGGCGAGCAGATCGTCCCGCTCCTGGCACCCCTGTGAGAAAGCCGGCACCGCCACCCCGCCCCACCACCGGAGAACCGCACCCCATGCCCACCCGGCGCACCCTGGTCGTCGTCGCCCACCCCGACCTGGCCTCCTCCCGCGTCACGGCCCACCTCGCCGACGCGATAGGCGACCTGGAGCACGTCACCGTCCACAACATCGCCGCCACCTACCCCGACGGCCGGATCGACGTCGCCCGCGAGCAGCAGCTGCTGCGCGAACACGACGTCATCGTCTGGCAGTTCCCCTGGCACTGGTACTCCGTCCCCGCCGTCCTCAAGTCGTGGATCGACCAGGTCCTGGAATTCGGCTTCGCGTACGGCCCCGGCGGCACCGCCCTGCACGGCAAGACCCTCCAGCTCGTCACCTCCGCCGGCGGCCCCGCCCACTCCTACCGCACCGACGGCCACAACCGCTTCACCATCGCCGAGTTGCTGCGCCCGATCGATGCCACCGCGCACCTCACCGGCATGCGCCTGGCCACGCCCCTGGTCCTCTTCGGCGCCCGGACCGCCTCCGACGAGGACCTCTCGCTGCACGCCAAGCAGTACCGCGCCCTGCTCACCCCCTGAACGGGCACCCCAGCGCCTCCGTCCCGAAAGGCGAACTTCGATGAACGGCCCCATGACCGGTAAGACCGTCCTGATCACCGGCGCCACCGCGGGCATCGGCAAGGCCACCGCCCTCGAACTGGCCCGCCGGGGCGCCCAGGTGGCCGTCGTCGGCCGCGACGCGGACAAGACCCGGGCCGTCGCCGACGAGCTGCGGGCCGCCACCGGGAACCCGTCCGTCGATCCGTGGACCGCCGACCTGTCCTCCCAGGCCGAGATCCGGCGCCTGGCCCGGGAGTTCGGCGAGAAGCACACCACGCTCGACGTCCTGGTCAACAACGTCGGCGGCTTCTGGGCCACCCGCCGCACCACCGTCGACGGGATCGAGCACACCTTCGCGCTCAACCATCTCGCCCCGTTCCTGCTGACCGGCCTCCTCCTCGACCGGCTGAAGGCCGCCGGACACGCCCGGATCGTCACGGTCAGCTCCGGCGCCCAGGCCATGGGACGGATCGACTTCGACGACCTCCAGGGCGCACGGCGGTACTCGGGCCAGCGCGCCTACAACCAGTCCAAGCTCGCCAACGTCCTGTTCACCTACGAGCTCGCCCGCCGTCTCGCCGGCACCGGGGTGACCGCCAACGTCCTCCACCCCGGCGTGGTGCGCACCGACTTCGGCAAGGACGACGCCTCGTTCGCCTTCCGGATCCTCACCCCACTGGTACGCCCGTTCATGCTCAGCCCCGCCAGGGGCGCCGCCACTTCGGTGTACCTCGCCGCCTCGCCGGAGGTGGCCGACACCACCGGCTGCTACTTCGCCGACAGCAAGCCCCGGCGCTCCAGCAAGGTCTCGTACGACACCGCTCTTGCGGCCCGCCTGTGGCAGGTCAGCGCCGAACTCACCGCCCACACCTCCTCGGCTGCCGTCTGACACGACCCGCGCGGCGAACGGCTCGTCCCGCTCGCGCCCCGGCCCCGCCGGGCCCGGCGCGCGTCCGCCGACCACCGTCGCGGGGCGGTGAGGCGCGGTGCTGCGCGTAGCGTCGGTCAGAGCGTCGGGGGCCGCAGTCCCGCCAGGGTCAGCTCGACCGCGTCCACGGCCCAGTTCGTGCGGTCGGTGCGGCCGGCCATGTAATCCGCGTAGAACGGACCCAGCAGTGCCGAGACCGCGGCCTCCAGGTCGGTGTCGTGGCGGATCTCGCGGCGGTCGCGGGCCTGTTCCAGCAGCCCGCGCAGCAGAGCGCGGCGCGGCAGCACGGTGCGCTCGCGCAGCATCGCCAGCAACTCCGGGGTGTGGGCCTCCTCGGCCAGGCAGGTCCCGATCAGCGCCATTCCCCGCACCTGCCGCACGGTGGCGGCGAAGTCCTCCAGTACGGCCACCAGGTCCGCCCTGGTGTCACCGGTGGCCGGCGGTGCCTCCGCCATCCGGGCCGACTCCAGGGCGGCCGTGACCAGGTTCCCCTTGCTCTTCCACCGCAGGTGGATCGTCGACTTGCTCACCCCGGCCGCCGCGGCCACCTGGTCCAGCGTCATCCGCACGAAACCCTGCGACGCCAGCAGTTCGAGCGCCGCCCGCAGGATCGCCGCGTCCTTCTCCGCAGACCGCGGACGTCCCGCGCTCTTCACCTCGCCCATCCCCGCAGGATAGCCAATCCCGTCCCGAACCGTTCGGTGCCGGTTATGCGCCGGCCGGCAGCGCCGCGGTCAACCGGCAGTCACCTGCGTTCCGGACCCCGCAGACCGTGGAGCAGGCGGTCGACGTGCCGGTCGACCAGTGCGGGATCGAGCGGGGCGTGGTGGTGCACGACGCCGAAGAGCTGAGCCGCGAATGCGGAGAGGTCCTCGCGCACGTCGCCCGTGTTCTGGGCCTCCAGGTGCGCTTCGAGGAGCTCACCGGCGACCGGACGGCCGAGGCGCTGCGCGGCATCGGCCACCTGCCTGAGATGCTCGTGCCGTCCGTGCTGGAAGCACTCGGGCCCGACACCGCGGTCCTGCCGGTCACCGGGGACGTCGAACGGCTCACCGGCCACCCGGCCCGTACGTTCCGCCAGTGGGTCCACGACAACGCCGACCGGTTCTGATCCGGGCCCACGCCTGCAGCCTGCCTCCGGTCGCCCCGGCAGCCGACTTCCCACCGCAGCTGACGCAGCCGGGCCGTCCGGCCCCGGGCCGGTCTCGACACATCCGCCGCTGAACGCCGAGAGGCGCCCCTCGGGGTGCCTCCCGGCGCCGCTCGTTCCGGCCCGCGAGTTCCGCGGGCGGGGTCAGTTCTTCCTGAAGACGGTCACCGCGAGGCTCTCGCAGGCCGTGTCGCCGGCGGAGGTGCTGCCGGTGGTGTCGAGGACCTTCGTCCAGGTGCCCGCGGGCAGGCCGACGTTGTAGGTGCTGCCGGTGGGGTTGTAGACCACGACGGTGTCCTAGCTCGTGGGCGCGGCACCGTTGGAGCTGAGGCGGCCGACCACCACGGACCCGTCGACCTGGGCGGAAATCTGGTTGTGGACGGCGTCCAGTCGGTGAGGCGCAGGGCCGGGGAGGCCTTTCTGAGCGCGATGGCGTCCTTGTAGTAGCGGAAGATGCCGGCGTTGGCGGTTGTCGCCCCAGTGGACGGCGTTGACGGCGTCAGAGGCGTTGTAGGAGTTCTTCGCCGTGGTGTAGTCGCCGCCCACGACCTTGGAGCGGAGGAACTCGTCGCCTTCGGCGATGACGGGGATGCCCTGGGAGGTGAGGACCATGCCGACGGCGAAGCGGTCGATGCGTCCTGCCGTACCGGCGGCCCCGCCACTCGCCCCGGAGTAGGTGATCTTGTCGTAAAGGTTCAGGTTGTCGTGGATGGAGGCATGGTTGAGGGTCTGCTCGGGGTCGAAGGCGTACGCCGGGCTCCACAGGTTGGACAGCGGCGCGGTGCTCTTGACGTCGGTCGGTGAGCCGCGCATACCGAAGGCGATGGCGCCGGGATTGCCCGAACCGCCCATGTAGGCCATGACGTTGCCATCGGTGCCGCCACGGATGGCGTCGCGGTACACGCCGTTGAACACGCCGAAGTGCGCCGGTGCGAGGGCCGGGACGTTGCCGTAGCGGACCTTCTGCGCCTCCTGGGGGTCGGCGGAGGCGCTCCACGGCTCGCCGTAGAGAAGGAGGTTGCGGTCCGGGTACATGGTGTTGAGGTGGTTCGCCCAGGTGGAGACGTTGTTGTAGTAGTGGACGCCCACCAGATCGAAGCGGAAGCCGTCGACGTTGTAGTCGCGGACCCAGTGCTCCAGCGAGTCCTGGATCATGCGGGCGACCATCGGGTTGCCGTCGTCGATCGAGTTGCCGGTTCCGGACAGGTCGCCGGCCGTGTAGTACTTGCCGGTGATGCCGTTGAAGACGCTCTTGCTGTAGGTGTGGTTGTAGACCACGTCCATGATCACCCGGATTCCGTTCTTGTGGAATTCGTTGACCATGTCCTGGAACTCCCGGATCCGGTCCTCGGGCAGTGTGTACTGCGAGTACTGGTCCTCGGGCACGTTGTAGTCGACCGGGTCGTAGCCCCAGTTGGGGACGGTGCTGCCGAAGTCGTAGGAGGGCATGATCTGGACGGCCGTGACGCCCAGTTCCTTGAGGTGGTCGATACCGGTCCTGGCACCGTTGTTGGTGGTTCCGGTTTGGACCAGACCGAGGAACTTGCCCCGCTTCGCCGCATCCACCCCGGAGCTGGCGTCGATGGTGAAGTCACGCACGCTGAGCTCGTAGACGAGCGAGTCCTCGCGGTTCGCCAGGGCGGGGCGCGGGGCCCAGCTGCCACCGGTGGGCAGGATCGCGGCGCTGTCGACAACGACGCCCCGGGTCGTACCGGGGTTGACCATCTGGGCGTACGGATCGCGTACGGCGGCACCGCCGACGGGGAACTGGTAGGCACGGTCCTTCAGGTCGCCGGCGACCTGCGCCTGGTAGACGCCCGAGTATCCGGGAAGGTTCACCGGGCTCAGCGGGTAGGTGGCGCCCGCGACGTTCACGGTGAATCGGAGTTGTCGGGCGACCGGCCGGCGGCAGGGCCACCCGGCCCCGACCCGAGGGCCGCGGGACGGGGATCGGCCCGCAGGGGGACGTCACCGGCCCCGGTGCACCGCGTGACCGTGCACCGTCTCTGCCGGAAGGCCGACGGCTTGCCGGGTCCGGTCGCGAACGGCCGGCCACCGGATCGCAGAGGAACCGCAGGCCCCCCGGCGCCGGCCGGCTCGTGGCTGATCGATCGGATGCACCCGGCCCACCCGACGAGGACCGCTCGGCCCTGCCCACGGCGGTACCCCGGCCTTTACGGTTCTCATGGGGGGTGGGAAACGACTCGGGTTGGAGGAGCAATGACCGGCTCTCGGCAGTCCCGCCCGGTCGTCGTCGGCGTGGACCAAAGGGACAGCGCCCAGCCGGCGCTGGTCTGGGCGGCCGACGAAGCCGAGCGTCGCGGAGTGCAGCTGCGGCTGGCGTACGCCACCGCGCCGAACCACCACAGGTCGCACCGTGCCGTTGGCTCGGGGCGCCGGAAGGCCGGGCGCCGGGTGCTCGACGAGGCTGCCGCCCTCGTCTCGGGCGGACACCCCGGCATCGACCTCGTGACCGTCCTTGCCGAGGGTCACCCGGCCCAGGTGCTGTGCCACGAGTCGCACGACGCATGCCTGGTCGTCCTCGGTTCGCGGCGGCTGAGCCGTCTGGAGGAGTTCCTCAGCACGAACTCGGTTGCCGTCCCGGTCAGCGCCCAGGCGGCCTGCCCGGTGGTCGTGGTGCTGGGGCCCGAGAACAGCACCGAGCAACCGCCGTACTTCGTCGCCGGTGTCGACGGCAGCCCGGCCTCCCGCGCCGCTCTGGCGTACGCATTCGCCGCCGCCGCGGCCCGCGGCGCGGGCCTACGGACGCTGTGGGTCTGGCAGCCGTCGCTGCTGGAGTCCACGGACGAAGTCGTCGTGCTCCAGAAGTGCCGTCGGTTGCTGCACGATGCAGTGGCCGAGCAGGCGGAGAACTTCCCGGACACCACCGTGACCCGGCAGGTCGTACGCGGCCATCCGGTGGAGGAACTGGCCGAGGCCTCCGAGAAGGCGCTGGCGCTCGTCGTCGGACGGCGCGGCCGCGGCGGGTTCACCGGGATGCGGCTCGGCTCCGTCCCCCACGGCCTGCTGCACCGCGCCCATTGCCCGGTCACCACCGTGCCCGGTCCCGACACGGACTGAACACGTCGCCAGCCGATCCGTCGGACGCGCCGACCTTCCGGATGCGACGTCCGGGCGTGCCATTGACTCCTCCGTGCCGGCGAGGAGCCGGTTCGCCCCGACCGTGCCCTCGGACGGTGCCCGGCCGTGCTTGGGCCCTCCGCCGGGACGATGGGGCCGGTCGGCACCAGTCAGAGTCGGGGCGACGGACGAAGAATGGAGGAGGACCGCACTGGCAGGAGCGTTGCCGTGCGTATGCGAAGCCGAGGAGGTGGTAGTCCGTGCAAGCGCTGATCGTCTACGAAAGCATGTACGGCAACACCCGCGAGGTCGCGGAGGCGATCGCCGAGGGCATCCGTGAAGCCCGCCCGGATGCCGCCGTGGAGTGTCAGCCCGTCGCCCGGACAACGGTCCACCGCACCGGCACCGTCGACCTCTTGGTGGTCGGCGGCCCCACCCATGTTCACGGGATGTCGAACGCGCTGAGCCGCCGCGTCGCCGTCTCGGTCGAAGCACGGAAGGAAGGCCGCATCGAAGAGACCCACGAGGCGGCTACCACCGCGGCCGGCCCCGGCCTGCGCAAATGGTTCCACGAGCTGCCCGACGCCGAGCCCGGCACCCCAGCGGCCGCCTTCGACACCCGCATGGACGGCAAGCAGGCCGGCGGCGCGGCGGCCGGCATCGCCCAGCGGCTCACAGACCACCGCTACGACCTCAGGGCCGAGCCCGAGGGCTTCTTCGTCGAGGAGGCCGACGGGCCCCTTCGCAGCGGCGAACTCGCCCGTGCGAGGGCCTGGGGCGCCGCGCTCCTCTGACCACGCGTCCGATATTCCGTCCGCCCCGTTCGGCGACACCGAGCAGAGTACGTCCGGCGGCGAGAGAACCGACGCTGCGGCGGGACCCGGCAGTGGACATCAGGCCGTTTCGGCCGAGGAGGAACGATGTCGAGGGCCAGGATCACCGACCTGCAGGAGGTGACGATGGCTCGCTCCTACCACCGGAAGCGCATGACCGGCCGGCGACGTTCAGCCTGTTCGTCCGCGAGTTCCCGCCAAGCCGCAGTTTCCTCGTCGCGGACGGGATCGAGTCGGCCCTGGAGTACCTGGCGGGGCTCGGGGTCGACGAGGACGACGTACGGGCGGCTGTCGGCACCATGGCCCACTCGCCCGTCGAGGCGTCCGGCGACGAGGTAGCGGCCTTCCGGGCGTTCGCCAAGGCGCATCCCGCACCGGTGATCTTCCTGGTCGACACGTTTCACACGCCTACGGGGGTGGCCACGGCCGCGCGAGTGCTTCAGGAGCTGGGCCTGCACGAGGGCTGCGCGGTCCGTCTGGACAGCGGCGACCTGCTGGAGCTGTCCGTGGCCGCGCGACGGATCGTCGACGCCGCCGGGCTGCCGGATGTGCGGACGCCGCCTGCAAACTGATGGCCTGTGCCGGGCGGCCGATGATGAGGCTCTCGACCGGCAAGGTGACCGCTCCCGGCGCCAAGCCGGTCTTCCGCGGACCGGCTTTCTCCGACACGCTCGCGCTCCGGGAGGAGACCGCCCAGCCCGGTGCCGAGCCACTGCTTCGCCGGATGATGGCGGACGGTCGGCGGGTCGGCGCGCCGCGTACCCTCGGCTCGGCCCGCATGGCCTTCGAGGCGGACGTGGCCGCTCTCCCCGCCTCCGCCAGGCGCATCGCCGATCCGTGGCCGCCGACCGCCACCTGGTCCGACCGGCTCGTCCGGCTCACCGGCGGCACCCGGCGCCGGATCGAGGCAGGGCTGCACGGCGCGGACGCCGCGTCGCCCGGTCGGCGGCTGACCTCCGTCGACCCGGGGCGGGCTCGTGCGCACCGGCACCGGCGGGCGGACGGCTGCCGGCCTGCGCGAGCGCGCCGGCGCGGTGACGGTACGGCGACTCCCTCCGTCGGGCCATGACGACCCGCACGGCCCTGCCGCATCAGGTCCGGTAGGCCCTCCCGGCCGCCGGCCCCGCGTCGGAGCATGGAGGTGAGTGATCAAGCCCTGCCGCACCGGAGGCCGCCGTGTCCATGAGTTACGGCGGACAGCACCCGGGCGGCACCGCGCTCCGCACATCCGGACGCACAGCGACGTGACCGAGCCATGCAGGCAGTGATCGTCTACGAGAGCATGTACGGCAACACCCGGCAGATCGCCGAGGGTGTGCACGAAGCCGCGCCGGACGCGCAGGTCAGTTGCCTGCCGGTCTCCGGGGCGACCGCCGACGTCACCCGGTCGGCCGACCTGCTGGTGGTCGGCGGCCCCACCCACATGCACGGGATGTCCTCGGGTCTCAGCCGCGGCCTGGCCCGCGGCACCCGGGCGCAGAAGGACCCGGGCCTGCGGACCTGGTTCCACCACCTGTCGGACACCGAGAACAGCACGCACGCCGCCGCGTTCGACACCCGCGCCGACTTCCGCATGAGCGGCGGCGCCACGGACGGGATCGCCCAACGGCTGGCCCACCACCACTACGACGTGTTGGCCGAGCCCGAGGGGTTCATCGTCGAGGACGCCGAAGGCCCGCTGCGGGCCGGGGAACTCGACCGGGCCAGGACATGGGGGGGCCGGGCTGGTCTGATCCACCTGCCGGGGACGCTCCGTCCCGACCGTCCGCCGGTCCGGGATTCCCCGGTCCGGGCACCCGGCTGCACCACCTCGATCAGCGCCGGCAGGCGACCGAGGTCGGAGCCCTCCGGCTCGGTCAGGTGCGCTCGGCCAGGAGGGAGGCGCTCCCGGCGAGTGTGGCCATCCGCGGGTAGTCGTCCTCGTCGATCCGGCAGCCCGCGCGCGAGGACAGCCGTTCCACCAGCGTCAGGAAGTCCATGGAGTCGAGTTCGAGTTCCTGCCTGAGGTCGGCCCGTGCGTCCGTCGCGGTGAGGTCCGCGTCCGGAACGATCTCGAGGAGGACTTCCTTGACGAGTTCCGCGGCCTGGTCCTGGTTCACAGTTCCTCCGGTTGCTGGAGCAGTCGGTCGAGGGCCGACAGGTAGCGGGCGCCGGTGGCCCCGTCGCTGGCCCGGTGGTCGGCCGACAGGGTGGCCGTGACCACGGGTCGGACACCGAGCATGCCGTCCGCAGCCCAGGGGCGCTCGACGACCTTGCCCAGGCCGACCAGGGCGACCTGGGGCGGATAGATCACCCCGAAGACCGCCTCCACCCCTTGGTCGCCGAGGCTGGTCACGGTGATGGACGGGTCGGAGGTCTCGGACCCGCGCAGCCGGCCGGCCCTGGCCCGTGCGACCAGGTCGCGCAGACGTGCCATGAGCTCGGGCAGCGGCAGATCGGCGGCGTCGCGGATGGCGGGCGCGATCAGCCCGCCACCGCGCAGAGAGACGGCCACGCCGAGGTGGACGGCGGGCGCGGGGGTGAATCCGTCGGTCCACCAGCCGTTGAGCTGCGGTACCTCGCGGGCGGCGACCGCTGCAGCCTTGAGCATCAGTGCGGCCGGCACCAGCCTGTCGGAGACCGGCAGTCGTCGGTTCCGGTCACGCAGCCAGCGCACGGCCTCCGCGAGGTCGACCGTGGTCGACAGGTAGTAGTGCGGGATCTCCCGCTTGGACCGGTCCATCAGGGCGCCGACGGCCTGCCGCATCGCCTCGGCCCGTACGCCGGCCGTCCGCGGCGGCTCGGCGACCGCCCGCGGCTCCTCCGTCTCCGCCGGGTGCAGCGCGGCGCGGACATCGGCCGCGCGGACGACACCGTCCACGCCGCTGCCCCGTACCAGGGTCAGATCGAGTCCCGCCTCTTCGGCGATCCGCCGGGCCATCGGCGTGGCCCGGATCCGCATACTGGCGCCTTCGGCCGCGGTGGGCGGGCCCGGCTCCGACGGCGCGTGATGGTGGGACCGGGCTCGCGACGGACCGGCGGCCGCCGGTTCTTCCGGGTGCTCGGCGGACGTGTGCGGCGCGGCCTCCACGTCCGCCTTGGTGACCCGCCCGCCGGGCCCGGTCCCGTGGACGGCTGCCAGGTCGACACCGCCTGCCTCGGCCAGTCGTCGGACCAGCGGGGTGGCGACCGGCTGTGCGTGCTGTTCCGTCGGCTGCACGCCCGTCCCGGGGGACGGCGCCCCGGCCGGTGCGCCCGCGACGGCGGTGTCCGTGTCGGCGGCGGTGTCCGCGGCCGCGGCGATGACGGCCAGCGGCGCTCCGACCGGCACGACCGTCCCGGGCTCGACCAGGAGCTTCTCGACGGTTCCGGTCTCGAAGCACTCCACTTCGATGGCGGCCTTGGCAGTGTCCACCACGGCCACGATGTCACCGCGGTCGACCCGGTCCCCGGGACGGACGAGCCACTCCAGCAGGGTGCCCTCGGTCATGTCGGCCCCCAGGGCGGGCATGGTGAACTCGGCCATGTCAGCCGACCGCCCGTCGGACCGCCGCGAGGATGCCCGCGACCTGGGGCAGCGCCGCCTCCTCCAGCTGGTGCGCGTAGGGCACCGGCACCTCGGCCGCGCAGATCCGCTCCACCGGCGCGTCCAGGTCGTAGAAGGCCTGCTCTGTGATCCGGGCCGCGATCTCGGCCGAGAGACCGCCGGTCCGCCAGCCCTCGTCGACGACCACCGCCCGGTGCGTGCGCCGTACGGAGCCGATGAGGGTGTCGTCGTCGAGCGGCCGGAGCGTGCGCAGATCGATGACCTCGGCGTCGATCCCGTCCGCGGCGAGCCGCTCCGCGGCCTCCAGCACCTTGCCCAGCGAACCGCCGTAGGTGATGAGGCTGACGGCCGTGCCGGAGCGCCGGACGGCCGCGCTGTCCAGGTCGGCGGGTGCGCCGTCGGGGTCGGGCGATCCGGAGGCGTTGTAGAGCGAGCCGTGTTCGAAGATCACGACGGGATCGGGGTCGGCCAGTGCCGGGGCCAGCACGTGCCGGGCGTCGGCGACCGTCGCGGGTGCGAGGACGCGGATGCCGGGAATGTGCGCGTACCAGCCCTCCAGACTGTGCGAGTGCTGGGCGGCGAGCTGGCGCCCGGCGCCGGTGGTCATGCGGATCACCAGCGGGACGGCCACCTGGCCGCCGGACATGTGCAACAGCGTGGCGGCGTTGTTGAGGATCTGGTCCAGCGCCAGCAGGCTGAAGTTGACGGTCATGATCTCGACGATCGGCCGCATCCCCGCGATGGCGGCACCGATGCCCGCGCCGACGAACGCGGACTCCGACAGTGGCGTGTCCCGGACGCGGTCCGGTCCGAACTCGTCGAGCAGACCCAGGCTCACCCCGAAGGCACCGCCGTACCGTCCGACGTCCTCACCCATGAGGAAGACCCGGTCGTCGGCGGCCAGCGCCTCGCGCATGGCCTCGCGGAGCGCCTCGCGGTACGTGACGTTCCCGACAGCACCTCCGGCCGGTGTCACGATGCCTCCCGGGGGCTGTGCACGAAGCGCAGGAGGTCCTCCACCGGCTCCGGGCCGCCCCGGCGGGCCTCGTCGAGGGCCCGGTCGAGTTCTTCCGCGACGTCCTTCTCCAGGAGTGCGAGCGCGTCGTCGTCGAAGCCGTCCTCGGCCTGCATCCGGCGGGCGAGTGCGGTGATCGGGTCGCGGTGCTTCCACTGTTCGACCTCGGCCTTGTCGCGGTAGAGGTCGGGGTCGTACATCGAGTGGGCGCGGAAGCGGTAGGTGCGCAGTTCGAGGAAACAGGGGCCGTGGCCCTCGCGGACGAGCTCGGCCGCGCGGCGCGTCGCGCGCTCAACGGCGAGTACGTCCATGCCGTCCACCGCCCAGGCGACCATGCCGTAGGAGGCAGCGCGGGCCGCGAGGTCGATCTGGGCGTGTTCCCTGGTCAGCGGGGTGCCCATCGCGTAGAGGTTGTTCTCGCAGACGAGCAGCAGGGGCAGCTCCCACAGGGCGGCCAGGTTGGCGGTCTCGTGGAACTCGCCCTCGGCGAAGGCGCCGTCGCCGAAGAGGCAGCAGGCCAGTTGCCCGTTCCCGCGGAGCCTGTCGGCGAGGGCCAGTCCGGCCGCCACGGGCAGGCCGCCCGCGACGATGCCGTGGCCTCCGTAGAACCGCCGGCCGGTGTCGAACAGGTGCATCGACCCGCCCCTGCCACGGCTGCACCCGGTGACCCGACCGAGCATCTCGGCGAGGACGGCCTCGGCCGGAATGCCGCGCGCCAGGGCGTGGCCGTGCTCGCGATAGGTGGTCACCACGGCGTCGTCCGGCGTCAGAGCGCCAAGAACGCCGGCGGAGACGGCCTCCTCGCCGATGCACAGGTGGACGAAGCCGCGGATCTCCCCGGCGCTGTAGAGCTGCACGCAGAGCTCTTCGAAGCGGCGGATCCGCACCATGTCGCGCAGCAGTTCCTGCCGGTGCGCCGTCCGTCCGCCGGTCTGCTCGGCGAAGCGGCGGGCATGCGCGCGCTTGCGGGCCGTCATCGTGTCTCCTCCAAGGTGGAGAGGTCGCCCTCCGGGAGACCGAGTTCGCGGGCCCGCAGGAGCCGCCGCATCACCTTTCCGCTGCGGGTCTTGGGCAGATGCTGGTCGAAGGCGATCTCGCGCGGGGCGATGGCGGGGCCGAGCCGTCGCCGGGCGAAGGCCGTGATGTCGCGGACGAGCGCCGGCTCCGGCTCGAATCCGGGTTTGAGCGAGACGAAGGCCTTGACGACCTCTCCCGCGACGGGGTCGGGGCGCCCGATCACGCCGGCCTCGGCCACGGCCGGGTGTTCCATGAGTGTGCTCTCGACCTCGAAGGGCCCGATGAGGTGTCCGGCGGACTTGATCACGTCGTCGGCCCGCCCGACGAACCAGAAGTACCCGTCGGCGTCCCGCCGTGCCACGTCACCGGTGAGGTACCAGCCGTCTGCGAAGCAGGACCGGTAGCGGTCGTCGGCGTTCAGGTAGCCGCGGAACATCGACGGCCAGCCGGGGCGCAGGGCGAGCTCGCCCTCGGCCCCCGGCTCGTCCAGGACTGTCACATGCCCGTCGGCGACGGCCGCCCGGCCGTCGGGCCCGCGCACCAGTACTCCCGCTTCGACGCCCGGGAGCGGCCGTCCCATGGACCCGGGCCGCACCTCACCGCCCGCGACGTTGGCGATCATGATGCAGCCGGTCTCGGTCTGCCACCAGTTGTCGTGGATGGGCATGCCGAGGACCTCCACTCCCCAGCGCACCGCCTCCGGGTTGAGCGGCTCGCCCACGCTCGCGATGAACCGCAGCGACGACAGATCGAAGGAGCGCGGCAGTCCGGGCGGGGCACCGCGCGGCGAGACCCGCATCAGCATCCGGATCGCCGTGGGCGCGGTGTACCAGACGTTCACCCGTTCCCGGGCGAGGATTCCGTACCAGCGCCGGGCCTCGTACTCCCCGGCGTCGACGACGGCGGTGACGCCGTGGGTGAGAGGGGCGATGATCCCGTAGGACATGCCGGTGACCCACCCCGGGTCGGCCGTACACCAGAACACGTCGTCCGGGCGGAGGTCGAGGGCGAGCGCGGCCGTGGCGTGGTGGGCGACCACTGCCTCGTGGACGTGGACCGCGCCCTTGGGGGTGCCGGTGGTGCCGCTGGTGAAGTGGAGCAGCGCCATGTCCTGCGGGTCGGTGTCCGGGATGGTGAAGTCGTCGGACGCGCCGGACGTCAGCGTGTCGAAGGGCACCGTCCCGGGGAAGGCTACGGTGGTCGGGCCGACGATCAGGACGTGTTCCAGCCGCGGCAGGTGCTCGCGGCTGCCGGCCACCTTGCGGCGGTAGAGGTCCTCGGTGGTGACCAGCACCCGCACGTCGCCGAGCCGCAGCCGTTCCTCGACCGGAACCGGCCCGAAGGCCGGGAACAGGGGGCAGAACACCGAGGTGTTCTTCAGCGTGCCGAGCACCGACGCGTACAGCTCGGGACATCGGTGCAGCAACGAGGCCACCCGGTCGCCCCGGCCGACGCCGAGTGCCTGCAGGCCGCCGGCGAAACGGTTGCTGAGCCGGGCGAGTTCGCCGTAGGTGATCTCGGTGGCGGTGCCGTCGGCCGCGATGCAGCGGAGTGCGGCCCTGCCTCCCCGGCCGGCAGCGACATGGCGGTCGACGGCCTCGTACGCGATGTTCAGTCCGCGTCCGCCGGGCAGCCCGTCGAGCCGGTCCCGGGCTCGGCGCCAGTGCTCCGCACGGGCCCGGGCGCCGTCGGCGACCGGTACGCCCGGAGCCCATTCCGGACCGTCAGCATGCACGTCGGCTCCTCATGACCGGGGCCTCCCGTTACGGGGCCCGGACGGCGGCTCCGCGCGCTCTCCGGGCCTGCATCTCCATCGTGCGATGAACGGGAGGCCGTCGCGCGGCGGAAGGCGGGGCCTCCCGGCGCGGCCCGATCACAGCCGGACGACCACGAGCACCGTGTCGTCGGTGGCGCCGCCGGGTGACAGCAGGTCGGCCAGCACGGCGTCGGCCAGAGCCTCCGGCGGGTCCGCCGGCCGGGCCGCAAGGGCGCGGGCGAGACGGTCGAGGCCGATGTCGATGTCCTCGCGGCGCCGCTCGATCAGACCGTCGGTGTACAGGACGAGGGTGTCACCCTCCTCGAAGGGGACGGTGGCCTGCGGACGGGAGACGTGTTCCGGCCGGGCGCCGAGCGGAGGATCGGTGGCCCGGTCGAGGAATTCGAAGGAGCCGTCGGAGCGCAGCAGCACCGGCGGCGGGTGGCCCGCGCTGCTGTAGGTGATCGTGCCGACGGCGTGGTCGACGAAGGCGGTCGCGGCCGTCGTGTTCTCCGCGCCGTCGACGGAGCGCGAGTAGAGGCCGAGCACCTCCAGGGACTGGGCCGGACCCTCGGTGACCCGGGAGGCGGCGCTGAGGGCGCTGCGGAGCTGTCCCATGACACCGGCCGCGGCGAGCCCGTGCCCGACGACGTCGCCGACGGCGACCGCCGTGCGGTACCGGGGCAGGGCGACCAGGTCGTACCAGTCGCCGCACACGTTGAGCGTGCCCACCGCGGGCCGGTACTGACCGCCGCACTCACCCGGTCGAGCGGTGCGGGGGTCGGCAGCATTGCCGCCTGCAGTGCGAGGGCGACCTCGCGCTCGCGGGCGTGGGCCTCGCGCAGACGCTCGTTCAGCTCCTGGAGTTCGCGGGCCCTGGTGTAGAGCTCGGCCTCGAGGATGCGGGCACGGTTCCCTTCGGGAAGACCGTGGGCCTTGATGAGTTCGGTGATCTCCTCGACCCGGTGCACCAAGAGCACCACCCGGCCGTCGGGCCCGAGCACAGGGGCGTTGACGGGGCTCCAGTAGCGCTCCTGCCACTCGCCCGGCCGCTCCAGGCTCTCGACGTCGTACCGCTGGAGGGCCATGGTGTCGCGTTCACCGGTCTCCAGGACCCGGTAGGAGGGACGCCGCCAGGTTTCGGGCCCCGGTGGCCTCCGGGTCGTTCGGGTTGTCGGGGAACACGTCGAACAGGTACCGGCCGAGGAGCTGGTCGTGTGTCCGGCCGGAGAGGTGCAGGAACTCCTCGTTGGCGTCCGCGTACCCAGGTCGGGGGTGAGCAGGGCGACCATTCCGGGCAGGGCTCGGAAGACCGTCTGGTAGTCGATCACCTGTCATTCCCGGGATCCGGGTGGCGGACGGGGCGGACGACGACCACGGGGCATCGGGCGTGGTGGACGCAGTGCTGTCCGATCGATCCGAGCAGTGCCTCGGTGAAGCCGCCGTGGCCGCGGTTACCGACGACGAGGAGCTCGGCGTCGCGGGAGGCGTCCAGGAGGGCGGAGGCAGGGTGGCCCTGGACGACGTGCTGCCGGATCATTTCCGGTTCTTCGGGCAGGTCCCCGCTGGCCTCGGCCACGGTCTCCGCCAGGCAGCGGCGTGCGGTGTCCTCGAAGTCGAAGCCCCCCAGGATCGTGGCGGGCATCCCGTAGCCGGCCGGGTAGTCCCAGGCGATCAGCGCATCGACCGTGCCGCCGACGAGCCGGGCCTGGCGGATGGCCCAGCGCAGGGCCTCCCCGGCGGCTTCCGAGTCGTCCACTCCCACCACGATCCGAGGCGTCCCACCTGCTCCGCCGGCCACTGTGCACCTCCGAGTTCGCCTTGTATTCGCGACCGCTGTCCGCGAGTTGCACCCGGCCTCCGTCCGGGCCCATCGGTGGCGAAACGGTGGTGACGCGGGCTGCACCTCCTGCCCGCGTCACCACCGCCCGCGTGCAGGTCCGACGGTGCAGGCCGTCCTCCACGCTACGTGGGCCGGCGGGCCACCCCCGTGCCGGAAACTCCTTCGTCCGGGCCACGTGGCCCAGCGGCATCACCCGCGCGGGCGGTCGGGCTGGCGGGCCGGTGCGAAGATCCGTCATGTCGCGGGGCCTCGTACGCCGCTCCGTCCCTTCCGCCACCGGGACCACCAGTGGCGTCGGGGCCCAGTCCGGGCCGCGCCGGGCGGCTCGGGCCTCTTCGCGCCGATGTCCGTCTGCGGTGGCCCGCCGAGGGTGGCCGGCGGGTGCGGGGCGTGGAGGGCGGCCAGGCTGCGGTAGAGCGTCTGCTCCTCCTCGGAGGGGTGCTCCGGGATGCGGACGGTCACCGCCACCCGGAGGCTGCCGCGGCCCTGGCCGTCGGGGCGGGGCAGGCCCAGGCCGGGAACGTCGAGAACCGCCCCGGGCTGGGTACCGGCGGGCACGGTCAGGGGGACGGGGCCGTCCGGCGCGGGGACGGTCAACGTCGTGCCGAGGACGGCCTGGTGCACGGGAATCTCCAGCCCGTGCCACAGGTCCGCGCCCTGGCGGGTGAAGCGCGGATCGGCGGCTGTCCGCACGGTGACGTACACGTCCCCCGGCCGCCCCCGCGCCTCCGGCGGCGGCATACCCCGGCCGGGCAGCCGGAAGATCGTTCCCTCCGCGGTGCCAGCCGGGATCCGGAAGCTGACGGGGTCGCTCACGGCGGCCCTGCCGGAACCGGCGCAGGTGCTGCACGGATCCCGGACCACGGTGCCCCGGCCGCCGCAGGTCCGACAGGTCGTCACCTGCTGCAGGACGGTGCTGCCGCGGCGGCGCTCGCTGACCTGCTGCCCGCTGCCGCGGCAGCGGGGGCACTGCTGCGGGGCACCGTGTGCGGCGCCCGTCCCGCCGCAGTCGGGGCAGGCGGCGGGACGGCGGACGGTCACTGTCTCGGTGGATCCGGTCATCACGGCCGAGAGCGGCACGGTCAGGTCGAGTTCGACGTCCGCTCCGCGTGCGGGGGTGCGCCCGGCGCCGCTGTCGAACGAGGCCGCGAACGGATCCTCGAACGGGCGGCCGAAGATGCCGCCGCCCCGGCCGAACACGGTCCCGCCGGACCCGCCGAACAGGTCGCCGAGGTCGAGCCCTGCCAGCAGGTCCTCGACGGACACCGCCGCCGGCCGAGCCGTGCCCCGCTCGTCGTACTCGGCCCGCCGCTCCGGGTCCGACAGCACGCCGTAGGCCTCCGCGACCTCCTTGAACCGGTCCTGCGCGCCGGGCTCGGTGCTGAGGTCAGGGTGGTACCGGCGGGCGAGGTCCCGGAAGGCTCGCTTCAGCCTCTTCGGGTCCGCGTCGCGGGGCACGCCGAGGATGTCGTAGTAGTCACCGGCTGGCGCCATGGCTCCAGCCTCGCTCCCCGGTGGTCGGCCCGTGAGGGCCGACCGGCCCATCCGGTCCGGCAGACGGACCTCCTTGCGGGCACGGGCCGCCGGTGCCCGGCTACCCCCGCCGTGTGGTCGAATCGGACCGGGCGGCGGCGAAGGCCACCAAGCCAGCGGTGACGGCCGCACCGAGGCCGGGCCACGACACCGGCTCTGTACCCAGTACGTCCTGCAGGGCGGGCAGGTACAGCGCCGCCAGGCCGAGCACCGCCGAGGCGGCGACGGCCAGGGGCAGGAAGGGATTGGCCCGGGTGAACAGCCGCTCGCGCAGTCCGAGGACCACGCCGAGCTGCGCGGCGAGCAGCGTCAGGAAGAGGACGCTCTGCCACGCGCCGCCGCGGTCCTGCGACCACACGCCGGCGGCGAGGCTGACCGCCGTCACCAGGACGCCGAGGCGCAGCACGCCCTGCCACAGCCCGGCGCCCAGGACGTGCTCGTGCGGGGGCCTTGGGGGCCGGCGCATGGTTTGTGCGGCGACCGGCTCGGCTCCGACGGCCACTCCGGTTAGTCCGTGGGTGAGCAGGTTGATCCAGAGGATCTGGCCGGCCCGCAGCGGTAGCGGCAGTCCCATCACGGGGCCGAGCAGCATGACGAGGATCTCGGCCGCGCCGCCCGACATGGCGTACAGCAGGAAGCGGCGGATGTTGTCGTAGACCCGCCGGCCCTCCTCGATTGCGGAGACCACGGTGGCGAGTTCGTCGTCCGCCAGCACCAGGTCGGCGGCCTGCCGCGCGACCTCGCTGCCGCGGCGGCCCATGGCGACGCCGATGTCTGCCTGTTGCAGGGCGGGGCCGTCGTTGACGCCGTCGCCGGTCATTGCCGTGACGGCGCCGTGCTCGCGCCAGGTGTCGATGATGTCGAGTTTCTGCTGCGGGTCGGTGCGGGCGAACACCCGCACCGAGGTGAGGTCGGGGTGGACACCGGCGGCGAGGTCGGCGCCGGTGACGACGTCCACCGCACCGCCCGGGTCGGGGGACGTCAGTCCGACACGGGCGGCGAGTGCCCGGGCGGTGGCCGGATGGTCTCCGGTGACGAGAACGGGGGTGATGCCGGCCCGGCGGCAGGCCCGGATCGTGGCGGCGGCTGCCGGCTTGGGCGGGTCGCTGAGCGCGGCGAGCCCCAGCAGGTGCAGGCCCGCCTCGGTGGTGACTGCCCTGCTCTCCCGGGTGGCGGCGGCCACGGCGAGCACCCGGTAGCCGTCTGCGGCCAGCCGGGCGGCCGCTTTGCGGGCCTGCTCGAGGCGGTCCGGGCCGTCCACGAGGACGGCGGGGTCCAGGACGGCTTCGGGTGCGCCCTTCAGACAGACCTCCACCCGGCCGTCCGGCGCCCGATGGACCGTGGTCATCCGTTTTCGGACGCTGTCGAAAGGGAGCTCGTCGATCCTGGGGCGCTCCGCCGCGAGTTCCGCGAGATCGAGTCCTGCCTTGGTCGCCGCGGCCAGCAGCGCGGCTTCCGTCGGGTCGCCGAGGGCCGTCCACTCGTCGGCGCCGGCAGCCGGTGCCTGCAGGGATGCGTCATTGCACAGTGCGGCGGCTCTCAGCAGGGCAGCCGCCCGGTCGTGACTCCTGGGGCCGGCCGTCCGGATCTCGCCCGCGGGCCGGTAGCCGGTCCCGGTGATCGTCGCGTCCCACCCCGGGCCCCACAACCGCTCGGCCACCATGCGGCCCTCAGTCAGGGTGCCGGTCTTGTCCGTCGCGAGGACGGTGACCGAACCGAGCGTTTCGACGGCGGGGAGTCTGCGGACGACGGCGTGCCGGGCGGCCATCCGGCGCGCGCCGAGTGCCAGGGCCAGGGTGACGACCGCTGGCAGCGACTCGGGGACGGCTGCGACCGCGAGGCTGATCGCGGTGACGGCCATCGTCTCCAGGCCCTGGCCGCGCAGCAGGCCCACCGCGAACACCACCGCGCAGAGAGCCAGGGTCACGGCGGCGAGCACCCGGCCGAGCCCGGCCAGTCGGCGCTGCAGCGGTGTGCGCTGCGGTCTCGGGTGTAGGGAGGCCGCGATCCTGCCCAGGGTGCTGTCCGCGCCGGTGGCGGTGACGGTGGCGACGGCCCGGCCGCGGACCACCACCGTCCCGGCGCTGAGGCCAGCGCTTCGTTCGGTGTCCTTGTCCACCGGCACGGATTCGCCGGTCAGGACGGACTCGTCCACCAGCAGTGCCGATGCCTCTGCGACCACGGCGTCGGCGGGGACGATGTCTCCCTCGCCCAGCAGGACGAGATCGCCGGGCACGATCCCGGTCGAGGCCACCTCCTGTTCACGGCCGTCCCTGACCACGCGTGTTCTCGGCGTGCAGAGTGCGGACAGGGCGGCGACCGCACGGTCGGCGCGGACCTCCTGGACCACGCCGACGGCCGTGTTGACGACCACGACCAGCCCGATGACGACCGTGTCAGCGTGGTCGCCGGTGGCCAGGGTCAGTACCGCTGCGGCCAGCAGCACCAGGATGAGCGGATCACGTAGCTGCGCGGCGATGCGGAACCAGAGCGGGGTCCCGGTCGGGGGTGCCACCTCGTTCGGGCCGTGCTCCGCCAGCAGCGCGTCGGCCTGCTCCTGTGTCAGTCCGACATGATGCTCCACGGCTGCCGTCATCGGGGCACACCTCCTGCCCGGTCCGGATCGGCGCCAGTGGCAGGGAAAGTCCGGCGAACCGCTCCGTCGCCGTATGGGCTGCGGCCTTCCCGGCACGCTGGACAGCGAAGCCGGGCACGGCCTGTCCAGCCGCCCGTGTTCCGGCCAGCGATTCCCATGATGGTGCTCGGCGGTCGCCCTCGGGAGGGCCGGGCGGCCCTGCCCGAGGCGACGAGCGGCCCGCTGGCAATAGCGGCGCGGTAACGCTGAGAGGGCCCACGTGCGGGTACGGGCGGCGTCGCCGGGTGGGATGTCCGCCGCGGTGAGAATCGGTGCCAGGGGCCCTTCGGCCCCTGGGTCACCCCCACCCTGAACCCGCGCGGCGGGGATGGGGTGGGGGCCCACACTGAACCCGAAACAAGGCGCCTGGATCACAGGTCCACGAGCGCCCGCTCGGCCCACTCAACCCGGAGCGTCCCCCGAATGGTCAGCGCGCGCAGACCAGTGCGGAGCCACGTATCGACGCTCCGTACCTGACTCTGCACTACAACTCGTGTGGCAATGTGGATTCAGCCGTCCTTGGCGATCTCGATCTTCCGGGGGTGCCGCTCGACCTGCCCCATCGGGGCCTTCACCGTCAGAATCCCGTTGTCGTAGGTGGCAGTGATCTCCTGTTCCTCGGCGCCTTCCGGCAGTTGGACGCTGCGGGTGAAAGCTCCATAGCGGAACTCGGTGCGCTGCTTGCCCCTCTTCTCCTCACGGCGCTCCGCGTGAACAGTCAGCACGCCGCCCTCCACCGTGATCTCGACATCCTTGTCGGGGTCGATCCCGGGCAGTTCCGCCCTGACCACGTACGCGCCGTCCTCCTCGCACTCCTCCACCCGGATCACGTGCGGGTCCATGCCCGTCCGCATCTCCATCGGGAAGTCCTCGAACCACTCCGAGAACATCGGCCACCACGACGGCCGCCTGTGCAGCAGCTCGCCCGCCATCACCATCACCTCGCTCACACGGGCCTACCCCCCTTCTCGTCCATGGTCCCGCTGCACCGGCGGCACCGCGACGGCACACTGCGGGGCGGCTGTGCAGCCAGGCACGACCCGCACGAAGGCAGACCGACGAAAGCGACTTGGGCATCCGCGGGCCGACCCAAGTGCGTCCGATGGCCAGCCTCTTCGTGGAGCCGGCCTCTGACCAGATCCCTGACGGGCCTTGCTACGGGCCCGGCGGGAGCGGGTGGGGCCACGACGTCCGGCGTCCAAGCCGATCGAGCCGGTACACGAGACGACTGCGCAGCAGGTCGACGGCGTCCGCCACCGTCTCCGCCGCGACGCGCACCCGCGCCGTCCTCCCGGCGACATCCAAGATCACCCGGGCCACCGCGGACAGCTCCGCCTTTCTGCCCCGTGACTGCACGAGCTCCACCTGCACCGACAGCACGGGAGCCCGGGCATGCCGAGCCGCAGCTTCCACCACCGCGCGAGCATGGTCCACGGCCGCCGGCGGCACCTTTCCGCGGACCACCACCTCAACAGCGGCCACGGGCCGCTCAGGCTCGCTGTTCACCGATCCGTGCGCTGCAGCCATGAGGACGAACTCCCCACCAAATCCAGGCCGTCGCGGGGCCGGTACGCCACGGGCTGGACGCGGGTCATGCCCCGCGTCATCACCCTCTCCCAGCAGCCCCTCTGCCACAAGACCCGCGCTCCGGGAACAGCCCGGTGATGCCCCTCAAACCTGGCAGAGGCAAGGGGGCCGAACATCTGCGGCCTCCTGCGCTGCTGCTTCACCCGCGACGAGCCGTTGCCCAACCCTGTCCCAAGCGCGGGGAAACAGCCGATGGCGAAGGCCTCACCCGCGCAAGGGCGCGTCCCATCTCCCCGGAGCGGCACGCGATGCGGCCGACGCCCTACTGCTCGAGCTCGCCGGGCTCCACCGGATGGATCCTCGTCCGGGTCTCTCCGCAGCGGCAACGGAACTGCTCGACGAGGTCGCCCTCCGTGCTGACACCCACCTCTCGGGACAGCAGCACATGCACGTGGTCACCCATGGCGGTCATCTCCTGGCTTCGCGAATCAATAGGTCCCCCATCGTCCGTAAGCGACCGGCCGGGTGGAAGACCCGTCCCAGAACGTGGGCCGGACGGTGGCCGCGGTGGGCCTCAGGGCCCGGCAGGCCACCAGTGACTCGTGGCCGACCAGCGGGTGCAGGTCACCGGCTTCGGCACGCTGGAGAAGGTGGAGCGCGCCGGCCGCTACGCCCGCAACCCGCAGACCGGCGAGCGCGTGCGGGTCAAGAAGACCAGCGTGGCGCGGTTCCGCCCCGGGGGCGCTCGTGCTGGTCGGGACCTTGATCGATAGCGGGTGATCGTCCGTCAGCGGTGGACCTCGGTGTTCGTCAGCACGAGGAGGGCCCGCAGCAGCATGGTCGCGTGCCGGGCGTCCATGCGAACCTTGGTGAGGATCCGCCAGTTCTTCAGGTCGGCGAAGCCAGCTCGTTGGCCGCGCGCTCGCGGCTGACCAGCCGGTTTACCTCCTTCCGGGCGGCGGTCAGTGGATGGCCGCGTGTCGCCCGTCGGCCGGTGACGGTCACCGGGTCATCAGGGTCGTTGTCCAGGCCGACGAAGCCGAGGTCGGCCAGGCCGCCCAGGCCGGCGTCTCTCAGGTGAGGCAGCGGCAGCTATACGAGACACGGCCTCCCGGAACGTCCCACGCATCTCCCGCCGCGGGAAGCACCCAGCCACCCCGCCCATCAGATCCCCGAACCGGTCCCGGAACCCGACCGGGCGCTATCGTGGCCGAGGCCGCCGTATCATGACAGTTCTTCACACCTCGTCATGATCACGGCGGCCACCGACATCCCAGCAGAGCCGGCACCCCAGCTGACCAGCATCGACCCCACCAAGGTCACGAACTACAGCTGCCGTGTACAGCTGACGCCCGCTGTGCGGCCGACCGTGCAGCGAGGGGAGGTGGCGGGGCGTTGAGCTGGGGCTCCACGTTTCGATGAGTGGCTTCCGGAGCCACGTGCTCTTGTCGGACGGGTATGCGGCAGTTTCGGTGTGGCATCCCCTTCCTCGCCCTCCGACCTGCGGATGCGCGCGAGGAGAGATACAAGTAAGAGAGGGGGCCGACGCGACGATACGAGGTTTTCGCCGCCCTGGCGTCTCTGCTTAGTCTCCCCAGCCTCCGAGAGCCCCAGGGCAGGATGGGCGATGAATGGACAATGGAGAATGTCGGCCCCCTCCGAAACGGCCCCGATCAGTTCCCGGATCAGGTCACTTCGGCTACGGCAGTGGTCGACGCGCGGGGGATCGTGACGGGGTGGAGTTCCGGTGCACAGCGGTTGCTCGGGTACTCATATAAGGACGTCATAGGGTGCCCCGCGGCACGTCTGCTCGGCGGGAACGCAGACGCCAATGTGCTTTTCTCCGCAGTTCTCGAGGGACGCGGCGGGCCGACCCCGCTGCGGCACCAAGACGGCCACTACATGGATGCCGAGTTGCAGGCCTACGCGTCACTCGACCGCGAGGGCACCACACAGTGGCTCATCGTGGGCACGCCGCAGCAGCCACGTCCACACAAGGACGAGGCGACGACGGAGGAAGCGTTCGCGCAGTGCCACCTGCCTGTGATGATCTACGACGCTGAGTTGCGGGCCTTGCGAGGGAGCGCCGGTGCGGCCCGCGAACTGGGCCTCGCGGAGGAGCAGATGCGTGGTCGGCGGGTCACCGACATCCTGCCTCCCCACATCTGCACCACGGTCGAAGAGGGCATGCGCCGGGTGCTCGAGACGGGAGAGCCGGAGCGGTTCCAGGTGCATGGCCGCCCGCGCCGCGGAGCCCGCGACAGATACTGGGCCGTCTCCGTCTCCCCCCTGAGAAACCTGGAAGGACAGGTGCGACACGTGCAGCTCCTCGCGCTCGATGTCACCGAACAGCACCGGGCCCGGGAACGGCTCGCCCTGCTGAACGACGTCAGCGCACAGGTGGGCAGCACCCTCGACGTGATGCGCACGGCCCAGGAGATGGCCGACGTGGCGGTGGGACGGCTCGCCGACTTCATCAGCATCGACCTGCTGGACGGGCTGTTCCGCGGCATCGAGCCCAGGCCGTCCGCCACCGGCTCCGTCGCACTGCGCCGCGCCGCGCAGGGGTCCATCCTCCCCGGCACCCCCGAGTCGATGATCCAGCCGGGCGAGGTGGACTACTACCCGGAATCCTCGCCCCCCGCCCGCTGCCTGAACACGGGCCGGTCGTCGCTACACCGCACCCTGGACGAAGCCATCGAGAGCTGGCAGGTCGCCGACCCCGAGCGCGCGGGGAAGGTCCGCGACTTCGGGATACATTCGATCATGGTCATCCCGCTGCGCGCCCGTGACATCACGCTCGGCGTGGCCGTACTCGTCCGCCACCGCCGCCGGGACTCATTCGACGAGGATGATCTGCTCCTTGCCGAGGAGATCGCCGCCCGCGCTGCCGTGGCCGTGGACAACGCCCGACGCTTCACCCGCGAGCGAGCCACCGCTCTGGCCCTGCAACGAAGCCTGTTGCCACAGCGGCTCCCTGCCCAGGAAGCCGTGGAGGTGGCCTACCGCTACCTCCCGGCCCGGTCCCGGGCAGGGCTGGGCGGCGACTGGTTCGATGTGATCCCGCTGTCGGGCGCACGGGTCGCATTGGTCGTCGGAGACGTGGTGGGCCATGGTCTGCGCGCTTCCGCCACCATGGGGCGACTACGGACCGCGGTACGCACTCTGGCGGACGTCGATCTGCCCCCCGAGGAGCTCCTCGTCCATCTCGACGACCTTGTCACCCACCTCAGGGCGGAGGAGGACACGACGGATCCCGAGGCTGAGATCGTCACCGATCTCATCGCCACATGTCTGTATCTGGTCTACGACCCGGTCTCGCGCCGCTACGCCGCCGCAGGCGCGGGCCACCCCCCGCCCGCCGTGGTCACGCCCGACGGCAAGCCGGAGTTCATTGATCTTCCTGCCGGCCCGCCGCTGGGAGTCGGCGGGCTGCCTTTCGAAGCGGTCGAACGGGAAGTGCCCCCAGGCAGCCTCCTCGTGCTGTACACGGACGGCCTCGTCGAGGTCCCCGAACACGACCTCGGCAAGGGCATGGCGCTACTGCGTCGGCGGCTGGAGCGCCCTGCTCACTCGCTGGAGGCCACCTGTGACTACCTGTTCCAGAAGCTGCTCCCCGCACAGCCGGCGGATGATGTCGCACTGCTCGTCGCCCGCACCCGGGCTTTCGACGCGGGTCAGGTGGCCACCTGGGATCTGCCTTCCGACCCGGCCGCCGTGGCCGACGCCCGCGACAAGGCCTCCCGCCGCCTCGCGGACTGGGGCCTGCACGAGGTGGTGTTTACCGCCGAACTGGTGGTGAGTGAACTGGTCACCAACGCGATCCGGTACGGCACCCCTCCCATTCAGCTGCGCCTGATCCGCGACACCGTACTCATCTGCGAGGTCTCTGATGGCAGCAGCACCGCCCCGCACATGAGGCGAGCGCGCATGTTCGACGAAGGCGGGCGCGGGCTACTGCTCGTCGCTCAGTTCGCTGAGCGCTGGGGAACACGGAACCGGGCCGGTGGGAAGTCGATCTGGGCGGAGATCGGCATTCAGAACGATCGATCCTGACGGTGCCCGGCCGCCTGCGGCCACAACCAACCCCCTGCGCCTGCCAACAGGCCTGAGCTTGACTCTGTCGGGGATCTTGGACGGTCGGGCTCAGGTGCCAACGGTTCGCCAGGACTTCGGCCGGGGGATGTTGTTCTCGTCCAGGAAGGTCTGGAAGGCGGCCGGCGGTCTCGGTGACGGGGCTTCCTCGCGCCACACCTGCACCTCGCAGGACAGCAGTATGCCGGGCGCCGGGCTGCACCGGACGTGGCCCCGTCCCGTGCTGCTCGCCGGGGCGAGGGCCACGTCGTGGAGGGACCGTACACCGCGCCACCGACAGGCCCGCCCGGCCCGGGCGGGGCGGGCCCGGGACGGCGTGGTGCAGCCGGGTGGCCGGGCGCGGCCGGGCGGGTGACCCTTGCGGGATGTCTGCGGGTCCCGGGCAGCGGGGTGTGCCAACGGTGGAGGGCGGTGCCCCGGGGTACCGGCCGCCCGACCGCCGACCTCTCGGGGAGTGACTTCGTCGTGTCCATCGCCCACCGGATCCTGCAGTTACTCCTCGCCCTCGCCTGCGCTGCCGGGTTGTGGACCGCCTTCGCCGGCCCCGTGCAGGCTGCCCCCTCGTATACCGCGTCCGCCGCGGCGGGCATGGTCTCCGGGGCAGCGCCGGCCGCCGGACAGGGCGTCGACTGGGACAAGGTCGCGGCCTGCGAGAGCGGTGGCCGCTGGCACGCCAACACCGGCAACGGCTACTACGGCGGCCTCCAGTTCGGCTGGTCCACGTGGCGGGCCAACGGCGGCCTCGCCTACGCACCGCGCCCCGACCTCGCCAGCCGCGAGCAGCAGATCGCCATCGCCGAACGGCTCGCCGCCCGCCGGGGACTTGCCCCGTGGCCGGTCTGCGGTGCCCGCGCCGGCCGACCCGGCACCCACCACACGGTGCCCGCGCAGCACCCCGCCGCTCGGCAGCCGGCCGCCTCGCAGTCGGCCGCCGGCCAGAAAGCAGCGGCCGAGCCGGACACTGCCAACAAACCCGACCCGGTCGACTCGGTGACGGTCGTGGTCCAGGACGGCGACACCCTCGACGGCATCGCGCAAACCCTGCAGCTGCCCGGCGGCTGGCCAGCCCTCTACGAGGCGAACCACGACACGATCGGCAGCAACCCCGACCTCATCCTCATCGGGCAGACCCTCCTCCTTCCCTGACAGCCCCCGGGGCTCCCGCCCGCGGCCCGCACAGCGGGCCCGGCCCCCCTGCGAGGCAAGGTGACGGCCGGGCCCGACCGGATGCGACGGCTACACCGCCTGCGACACCGACGCTAACGAACCCGATCACCGGCCGCAGCTCAAGAACGACGGAGGCCCTGGTGCCGATCGCGGACCGCGGCACGATCCGCGAACTGCCCATTGGCGCTGTCACAGAGGCCGGGGCGAGACGCCGTGACCGCCTGGTGGCCGACCGGCGAGGTGCCGGGATCCGTCGCGGGCCGTAGCGTGTAGGCGGAACGACCAGCGGGTCCAACGAACCGTGACCGCCCCTTCGGGAGGCTCACATGCTCGTGCTCATGCTGTTCATGCCCCCGGCGCTTCTCGGTGCCCTCCTGCTGCTCGGACGGTTCGAGGAACGCCTCACCGACCGCATCACCGCACCACCGCCCGACGAGCCGGTGCCTTCACTGCATGAGAGTCCGGAGGCCGGCGAACCGGCGCCGACCCCGGCCGACCCCGGCCACTGAGCCCCGCCGGCAGTGCCGCCCGCCCAGCCGCACATCGTCGTTGGCCTCCTGCCGGTCTTCGCCGAACCCGCCGAGTCGGTCCGCTGAGCCCGGCCAGCGAGAACGGCTGAGGTGGCCGACGGTCACCGCGCCCCGGGTTCTGATCAGGTGCGAAGGCCGCCGCCCTGCGGGTAGCAGGGCAGCGGTGTCCGGCGGGTGCGGGCCGCCGGTCGGAGGCGGCCGATGTGCACGGTCGGCCGCCCCGGCGGGCGATGTCCTGCCGGCCCGGCGCCGTCGGAGGTGTATGTGCCGGGCGGACGAGAGCAGGAACTCGCCACGCGCCATGGTCGGGGCGCTCGCCCGGGTTCAACGACGCAGGCCCCCCGAGGGCACGAGGACGGCGGCGCGGCCGGCCGGCACTCACCGGCGCTCGGCGACACAAAACCTCTGGGAAGCGTCACCAGCAGGTGTCTGGATGCCCGGATGAACGACGACGCCGCCCCCAGCAAGGCCGACCAGGTCCGTCTCTACCTCGAAACCCTGCAGGCCCGCATGGACCCCGACCAGTTCCGGGTCCTGCGCCACCTCGTCAGCGGCTCCTTCTCCGTCCTCGCCGCACCCGACGGGGAAGGCCACCTCGACCTCGGCGACGAGGACAAGGTCCACCTCACCCCGGACGTCACCAACGAACTCCTCGTCGCCTTGGCCATCGCCGCCACCGGCACCATGGAGCACCACGTCGTCGACCTCGGCGACGGCGCGGCAACCATCATGGACGCCGACGCCGCGAACGACCCCGAAGCCATCCAGGAGATGCGCGACTGGGCCGCACAACAACGCCGCGAACGGGAGCGCACCGACGCCGTCCTGCGCGGCATCGCCGACGCCTCCGACCCCTGATGCCGCTGGCCGTCCAGGTACGGCGGGGCAGGGTCGCTTGCCCGTCGGTGTCGCGTCCCGGCGGAGGTCACGGTGGCGGGCAACGGCCTTTCTGTCACCTCCGTCCTCGTCCTGGCGCTGACGGAGAACGGACGGCTGGCCGAGGCCCGGTCCCTGGCGGAGCAAACCCTCGCCGACCTTGGCGACCTCCCCGCCGGCCCGCAGCGCATGCTGCTGACGCTCCACCTCGGCCGCTACCACTGGCTGGCGGGGCGCCCGGCCTCGGCCCGCCGCTGGTACGCCGAGGTGGCCCGCTCCGCCAGACCGCACACCGTGATCGGCCGCACCCTGGCGGTGTGCGGGGTGGCGGCGTCCGCCGCGCTGCTTGGCGACGCGCCCGCCGCCAAGGCGGCGCTGGAGGAGCACGCCGCCATGGAGCTCCCCGTGCACGTGCCCGAGGAGCGGCTCGGTGCCGCATGGCTGCACGCCGCCCGCGGAGAACTGGCCCGCGCCCGGGAGGTACTCGAAGCGGCCGCAGGCGACGCCGCGGCGGGGGCCAGGCCGGAATGGAAGTGGCTCTCCTCACCGACCTCGCCAGGCTGTGCGGGGCGAAGGAGGCCGCGGTGCGGATCGCCGAACTCGCGCCGCTGTGCGACGGCGCGTTCGGCTCCGCCCGCGCCGGGTTCGTCACCGCCCTCGCCGAGGAGGACCCGGATCAGCTGCTCGCCGTAACCGGGGAGCTGACGGACCTCGGAGCGCACCTGCTGGCCGCCGAGGCGGCCAACGCCGCCGCGGTCCTCCTGGCCAGGGCCGGCCGCCCGCGCCGCTCCGCAGCCGCTGCCGCCCGCTCAGCGGCGAACGCGCAACGCTGCGAGGGCGCCCGCTCGCCCGCCCTCACCCTGGCCACGGCGACCGCACCGCTCACTGGCCGCGAGCGGGAAGTCGCCCTCCTCGCCGCCAAGGGGGTGCCCACCAAGGACATCGCCACGCAGCCACGCCTTTCCGACCGCACGGTCGACAACCACCTCCAGCGGGTGTACGCCAAGCTCGGTATCGCGGGCCGACGGCAACTGGCCGAGCGTCTGGACGGCTGACGCGGCGTCACGTTTACCTGTTCCCGCCCGACATGTACCGCGGGACGCTCCGCAGCCTCTCGCTCGGTACCGCTGCCGTGCGCCTGACGCGCTGTTGCGGAATTCCGCTCTGTGCTGCGCCGAAGCACCTGGATAGGGTGCCCGTGTCATCGCGACTCGACGAGATGGCCCAGCAGGCCGGGGTCAGCGATGAAGGTCTCGGGAGTGTGGTCAGGCGGAACGTCGATGGGGAGGCTGGCTGCGATGTCGATCAGGACCGCCCCTTTCCCCTCGAGTCGGTTCATGGCACCAGCGGCCGCGTGGCCGCCGCCCGGGCCCGATCACGGCTGACCGTCGGGGCGGCTGGTGCGGCACCGTCTCCGAACAGGACGGTTTCGGTGCGAGGCACGCTGACGTCGGTGGTGGCCGGTGTCGGCTCCGGCGCGGCTACCGAGATGACGGGGCGGCCAACAGGATCTCGTAGACGACAGAGGGGTGGCCGGGGGAAAGGACGGTGAGGGCCAGAACTGGCAGGGGCCCAGTTCAAAGCGGCCGAGCCGGCGGCGACCGACCGGTCCAGCCCCGAGGACATATGGCGTCGGCCCGGGCCCCGTACGCGGGGCCCGGGCCTTGGGTCGCCCCACTGCTGGTGTCAGGTCAGCTGTAGGGCAGTCGCAGGACAGTGAGGTTGCCGGTGCCGAGGGCGCTGGGGTTGGTGCCGAGGGCGTTCCAGATCTCGGCCCTGACGGTGCCGCCGGTCAGGTTGCATGCGGCGCCGGTGACGGATTCGAGGCCGGTGGTCTGGGTGTAGTGCTCCCAGCCGGCGACGGGGTCGGTGGCGTAGTAGTGGTAGGTCTCGACGCGGTCCCAGGAGCCGTCGCCGGTGCAGTCGTAGGAGAGACGGAGCTGGGTGG
>NZ_JBFBJZ010000062.1:0-44982 GCF_040686255.1 Kitasatospora sp. NPDC085879
CGCCTCGGTGCTGCCCGGCGAGGACGCCCACCTGCTCTTCGCCTGGCTCAGGGACCTGCCCTTCATGGAGTCCACCCACCGGGGGCTCCACCCGCGATGCTCAGCGATGGCTGGGCCTGCCGGTCAGTCGATGCCTTCGATGATGCGGAAGTCGCGCTCGACGCCGTCGGGGAGGGCCACCAGCGCCTTCTGGTATGCCTCGCTCTCGTATGCCGCGACGGCCTGCTCAAAGCTGTCGAACTCGATCAGAACGACGCGTTGCGTGATTCCGGCCTCGTGGGCGACGATTCGACCGCCACGGGACAGGGTGCGCCCGCCCCCAGCCCGGACAGCCGGACCGGCCAGCTTGTCGTAGGCAGTCAGCCTCTCAGGGTCGGAAATGGCGGGGTAGACACTGACCCAGTAGCCCTTAGCCATGGAAACCTCCTGTGTTCGGCCGGACAGGTCCGACTTCGAATTGACACTCAGATCGATCGATCCCGGCGATGGGTACTGCGGTCAGTTGAATCGCCATATGTGCAGGTTAGGGCTTGATGTGCGGCCGAGGGAAAGACCGGTACGGGATAGACTCAGAACGGCTCGTTATCAATCGGCAGGGAGGGCACGTGGCGCCGGATACGGTGAGCCTGCGGTACTTCCTGGTGCTGGCGCAGGAGTTGAACTTCACCCGCGCGGCCGCACGGATCGGCATCGCACAGCCCGCACTCAGCGCCCGGATGCGCCGATTGGAGGCGGAACTCGGTACGGCCCTGCTGGTCCGCAACACGCGTAGCGTCGTTTTGACCACGGCCGGTGCGGCTTTGGCGGAATCCGCGCCGCCCGCGCTGGCGGCGCTGGACCGGGCGTGGGACACCGCCCGGAGCGCGGCGGCCGGTGAACTGGGCACGCTGCGCATCGGATACAGCCTCAGCGCCGGGGCCGAGACGGCACCGGCCCTGGTGGACAGGCTGATTCGCGGCAACAGCGGACTCGAGGTCGGCGCGGTCCCGATGGCGACACCGGAGATCTCCCCCGCGGTCGCCGACGGCCGCATCGATGCCGGGATCACCCGCGGTGAACAACCGGGCCGTGGCGTGCGCCGGTTCCTGCTGCGGCGTGCGCGCATCGGGGTCCAGCTGGCGCAGCACCATCCGCTGGCCGAACACCCGGAGATCGAGATCGCCGACGCGGCCACGTACCCGCTGCGACTCCCGGACCGTGCGGCCAACCCCGTGATCCACGATCAGCTGTCCGCAGTGTTCCGCGACACCCGACCACACCCCCGATTCCACACGCCCGCAGTCTCTTTCGACATGTCTCAGCGCGACCTGCGCGACGGGGTCACCCTCGCCCCGGCCGGAGAAGCCGCGGCCACGGCACAACCGGCCGGTCTCACCTGGCGACCGCTGCGGGGCGCGCCCAGCCTGACGTTCCACCTGGTCCTCCCACGCGAGCACTCGCAACTACACCGCCGCATCCGTGCCGTCGCCAAAACCCTGGCGCACGAGCTGCACTGGCTGCCGGACTGACGCGCAAGAGGTCAAGCGAGACGGACGCTGCGGTGGCGAGGCCCAAGACCCTGTGCCCGGCGGACTTCGCGGTGATGACGACGGCGGTCTTGCTGAATGTCCGACACGACCTCGCTACGCCGGCGGATCAGCATCCGAAAGCCTGAGCACGAACGCGCCTTCGAGGTACCTGCCGAGCGGCTGCACCAAGCACTCCAACGGACCCGAGCCGACTGGGCTGCTGACTGCGCGCGATGACACCGAGACCACGAACCTGCCTAACAGACCCTTGGATATCAGTCAGGCAAGTTCGCTCCGGAGTACTTGCCTGACTTGCCTGACACCTGCTGGGCACCCTAGTGCTCTGACCGCATGCGTTCACCGGGCGCGGGCTGATCTGGGCTGTGGGTTACGGTGATCGCCGAAATGTAGCGGTAGTGCTCTGGCGGGGAGGTCGGCATGGCGGAGATCGAGGTTCCGGGGCCTGAGCCGGAGTGGGAGACAGCTCCGTCGTATCAGGGTGGGAAGCGCAATCCTGCCTTCCAGCAGAGCATGTGGGAGTCTGCCGCCGGCTCCTTCCAGCTGGTGGCGGGGTTGAAGCCGCCACTGGAGGCACTCGCGGCACGGTTGCGTCTGACCCTCGAACGAGGTTGGGAAGACCTCGGATACGTCGACGTCGCCATGTTCCGCATCGAGCGGGTCAACTCTGCCCTGAGCAGGCTTGAGAAGCCGTTGCCATACCGATCATGGAGTCTGTCGATCGAACGGGAGTCTCGATCGGGTGATCGCGGGCCCTGCCCGGCAGGAGAGCAGGGCCTGGCGGTATACGGGGAAGATCGAGGGGAGCGGACGGCCGCGCGCTGCTACGGTCAGGCGCCATGAGCTGGCTTCCCGATGACTTCGTCCATCCCGTCCTGGTACCGCTGCCGGGAGGTGGCCATCACCTGCGGCCGATCCGGGAGGCGGACACCCCGCTCGACTATCCGGCTGTGATGGGTTCGCGCGAGCGGCTGTGGACCATCTTCGGCCCGGCCTGGGGCTGGCCCGCGGCCACCATGACCTACGAGGCCGACCAGGCCGACCTGTTGCGGCACGAGAAGGAGATCGCCGCACACCAGTCCTTCAACTACGCGCTGTTCGACGCGGCGGAGACAGCTCTGCTCGGCTGTGTCTACATCGACCCACCGGAGAGGGCCGGCGCGGACGGCGAGATCTCCTGGTGGGTGGTGGACGAGCTGGTGGGCAGCAAGGTCGAGCAGGCCCTTGACGCGCTGGTGCCGCAGTGGATCGCCGCCGACTGGCCGTTCGAGCAGCCGCGCTTCCTCGGCCGCGAGATCTCCTGGTCGGACTGGCTCGCCCTGCCGGAGCATCCCGACACGTAAGTGGTTGTTGCCCGTACCGATCTCGAAGGCTGTCGATCGAACGGGAGTCTCGATCGGGTGACTGCGGCGCTTTCCGCGCGTGAAAGCAGGGCCTCCAGGTAGCTCGGGGGTGCGATCCCATTCCGAGTGGTTCCCGGAGGCCCTGTTGTCTTTGTTGTACGTTCCCGAGCATGTTGACTTCAACTCGTCCGCCGTGTCCTGCGATTGCCTTGCGCACGTGTACGGCAACGCGGCCGACCATCCGGACCGGGTGCGCCGGTATCCGTCGGACATGACGGACGCGGAGTGGGCGGCCGCCCGGTCCCGCCGTAGGGCGGGGCCCGGCCGGGCGCTGAGGGTGGTGGAGATGCCCACGATGTAGTTCACCGCGCGCTCGTTCAGGCCCAGACGGAACGCCGCCGCGTCCCCGTAGCCCGCGTCCGCGATGGCCGACGGGACGTGCACACCCCAGGAACGCGTCTCGTCGACCATGTCCAGCGCGAGCTGCCACTTCTCCTCGTGCCCCAGGTCTGCGGGGATCTGGCAGCGCTCGCGGCGGGCGACCTTCGCTGGCTCGGCCTTCGGGGGCCGGGTCCCAGGACTTGGGGAGAAACAGCCGCCAGTCGACGGCGGCGGAGGCGTGGTCGGTAGCCAGGTGCGGCGATACGCCCACCTGGCAGTTGGTAACCTTGCCCGCAGTTCCGGTGTACTGCCGCGAGACACGCAGTGGCGTCACCGTCCTTGAGGAACCCCGTGTCGTCGATGATCAACGCCGTCGGGTCGACGGCATCGGCCATGCTCCACGCCAAGCGGGCCCGGACATGGGCCGGATCCCATGGGCTGGAGGTCACGAAGTGGGCCAGAGCCTGACGGTTGCCGTCCTCCCCGAGCCGGGCGGCCATCGGCTCCACCGACTTGCGTCGGCCGTCCAGCAGCAATCCACGTGTATACGCCAGCCCCCACCGGTGCTGATCAGCACGCGTGAACGCCACGAACATCTCCGCCGTGAACGCCTCCAGGTCCTCCCGAACCTCGGCCATCTCCCCAGGTGTCAACCACATCAACGACACCACCCGACACAAGGGCACGCCATCACGCGTCGACGTGACCAAGCCCTACTAATGGTGAGACCGTGTAAACCTTGCCGTAGGCCCGGAGGGTGTCGGCCGGGTCGCCCGGGCGGCCTCGCAGGACGGCGTCCAGGAAGGCGAGGGTGGCTCCGGCGACGACGCGCGGGCTCTCGGTGCGGCCCAGGGTGCCCACGATGGAGGGCACCGGCGGCAGGTACAGCGGCCCGTCGATGAAGGTGAGGTGCCCGGCGCCGGGGACGGTGAGGCGGTAGCTCGTCGCGGTGCTGTGCTCGAGGGCGTCGGTGAGGCGGGGCAGGTAGCGCGGGTCGGTGCCGGCGGTGATCTCCTGGGTGAGCGCGAGCGCCGGCTGCCCGAGGGCGGGCGAGGCGGGGCCGTGGGGGTAGCCGTCCAGGTCGACGACGGCGCCGAACCGGTGGTCCTGCCGGGCCGCCTGCAGGGCGGCGGCACCGCCCAGGGAGTGGCCGGCCACCGCGGCGCGGCCGGTGTCCAGGCGTCCGGTCAGCGGGTCGGCGGTCTCACCGCGGTCCAGGCGCTCCAGCCGGGTGAGGACGAAGCCGAGGTCGGCGGCCCGGACGGCGGTCCACCCCGTCGCCAGCTCCTCGTCGCTGTCCCGGTCCCCGGAGGAGGCGGTGGTGGCGCGGATCGTGCGGCCGTCGGCGAGGACGACGACGGCGGAGTCGTACGGGTGGTCGAGGGCGGCGACCAGGTAGCCGTGGCTGGCCAGCTCCTCCGCCCAGGCGGTGTTCTGGGTCCGCACCCCGCCCGACCCCGGGGAGAACAGGACGACCGGGAACCGCTCTGCCCCGCCGGCCACCGGGGCGTCGAAGACCGCACGGCTGCGGGCCCGCGGGACGCCGTCGACCAGGAAGCCGGGCAGGCCGACCCCGTCGGCGAGGGCCTCCGAGACGGTCCGCGCCTCATCCTCCGTGCGTCCCAGGTACTGGGCCCGCTGGGTGCCGGCGGGGCTCTTCTGCGCCGGGTACCAGAGCTGGACCACGACCGTGCGCCGGTCGTCCGGATCGGCGGTGAAGCTCTCGGGGCGGAGCGGGTCGGTCCACTGCACCACCCGGGTGCCGACCGCGAAGTCGCCCGTCGGCTCGGGGAAGACGGGCACGGGGAAGGCCCAGGCGGCCACCGGGCCGGTGGCGATCAGTCCGGCGCAGGCCAGCGATCCCGGCAGGGCCAGCCACCAGCGGGCCCGCCGCGCCGGTCGGCCGGTACGGCGCCGCAGCAGGGGCGGGAGGGCGAACGCCGCGGCGACGGCGCCGCCGGCCAGGACCGGCAGCATCTGCCAGCGGATCCCCACGATGCCCAGCACGATCGCCGACGGTACGAGGACCGCCCCGGCCGCGGCGGTGACGGGCCGGCGGGCGGCCGGGGGGAGCCAGCGCGCCACCAGCAGCGCGACGGCGCCCAGCAGGACGAGGACTTCCGGAAGGGACAGGGTCAGCCCCGGGATGGTTTCGGTCACCCGGCCATGCTCGGCGCCGGGCCCGCGCCGCCGCATCGGCCCCGGGTCGCCGCCTACTGCGACCGGGGTCGCGACCGGGGCGGGCCGCGGTGCGACCGGGGTGGCACCCGGGCGCCCCGGACCGGCGGCCGGCCTACGACCGCGGGAGGTGGTGGGTCTCCTCCTGTGGTCGTACCCCGGCGTGCTGCGATCCGACGCCGGGCTCATGTGCGGTGCGGGCCTCGCGGCCTAGGCTCCGGCTGTACGCGGTGGCGGGCCCGGCCGGTCCGCCACGATGCCGAATCGACGGAGAGGTGTGACGGTGCGCCACCGGGACCGGGTACCGCCCCTGGTGTGGGACTCGGTGCTGCCGGCGCTGCTCCTCCTCAACGTCGTGACCACGTACCCGGCGCGGGAGCTGCCCGTGGCAGCGGCGCTCACCGCCGCCCTGGCGCTGCCCCTGGTGTGGCGGCGCCGGGCCCCGCTCGCGGTGTTCGCCGCCGTGGCGGCCGCGGCCTTCGCCCAGTGGCTGGCGGACGTCCAACTGCCCGCGGACATCGCCCTGCTGGTGGCCCTCTACACGGCGGCGGCGCACACGGGCCCGCGCGGCACACTGCTCGCAGCCGCCGTCGTGGAGGGCGGGGCGGTGCTGGCCTGCCTGCGCTGGGCACCGGACGGCGCGTTCCCGACCCCGTTCGTCGCGCTCTCCGCGACGGTCGTCGCCGCCGCCGTCCTCGGGGTGAACGTGCGGACCGGCCGGGCCTACCTCGCCGCCGTGCAGGAGCGGGCGGCACGGCTGGCGCTGCACCAGGAGCAGCAGGCACGGCTGGCTGTCGCCGAGGAGCGGGCCCGGATCACCCGCGAGATGCACGACATCGTCACCCACAACCTGTCCGTCATGGTCGCGCTCACCGACGCCGCCGTCTACGCGCAGCACCGCTCCCCGGACCGGGCCACCGCCGCGATGCTGCAGATCTCCGAGACGGGCCGGCAGGCGCTGACCGACATGCGGCGCTCGCTGGGCGTCCTGCGGACCGGCGAGCCGGACGCGGAGCGCCACCCGCTGCCCGGCATCGCCCAGTTGGAGGCGCTCGCCGACCAGATGGGCGCCGCCGGGCTGCCGACCCGCTTGGAGGTCCGCGGCGGTCACACCCACGTACCCGCCACCGCACAACTCACCGTCTACCGTCTGGTGCAGGAAGCGTTGACCAACACCCTCAAGCACACCCCCGACGGCACCCGCGCGACGGTCCTGGTCGAGTGCTCGGCCCAGGCCGTCGGCGTGGACGTCACCGACAGCGGCCCCCGGCCGGCGCTTCCCGCCGCCGGACCGTCCGGCCACGGCATCCCCGGCATGCGCGAGCGCGCGGCCGCCTACGGGGGGACGCTGCGGGCCGGACCGCTTCCGGGCGGCGGCTGGGGCGTGCGGACCCGACTCCTCCTCAACAACGACGGAGCGGCCTCCGCATGACGATCCGGATCGTGATCGCCGACGACGAGGCGCTGCTCAGGATGGCCTTCGGCACCGTCCTGGAGGCCCAGCCCGACATGGCGCCGGTCGGCGAGGCCGCGGACGGCGCCGAGGCCGTCCGCCTTGCCCGGGAGCTGCGGCCCGACGTCGTCCTGATGGACGTCCGGATGCCGGGGACGGACGGGATCGAGGCGACCCGGCAGGTCGTCGAGGCCTGCCCACAGAGTAGGGTGCTGATCCTGACCACCTTCGACCTGGACGCGTACGCCTTCGCCGCGCTCGGCGCCGGGGCCTCGGGCTTCCTGCTGAAGAACACCCGGCCCGAGGAGCTGCTCACCGCGATCCGCAGCGTCGCGGCGGGCGACGCGGTGCTCTCCCCGCGGATCACCCGGCGCCTGCTGGAGGACTTCCGTCCGCACCTGGCCGACGGCGGCGCCGCCGAGCGCGACGAGCGGCTGGACCGGCTCAGCGTCCGCGAGCGCGAGGTGCTCGTCGAGGTCGGCCGCGGCCTGTCCAACGCCGAGATCGCGGCCGCCCTGTACCTCGCGGAGGCGACCGTGAAGTCCCATCTGGGGCGGATCCTGCACAAGCTGGAACTCCGCGACCGGATCCAGGCCGTGGTCTTCGCCCACGAGAACCGCCTGGTCCCCCCGGCCTGACGCCGGCCGAAGGCTCAGAACAGCGGCCAGACCACGGCGCGGACCGGGCCGAACACGTCGCCGACGGGGACGGCGCCGCCCGAACCGCCGCTTCGATGCGCACCGGACGGTCCGATGCCTTGCGCTGCCGTCCTCGCGTGCCCTCCTCCCCCTGCTCGACCATGGCGACCAGGCGCCGGTACTCGGTGTCCCCTGCCTCCGTCGTTGACGCGACGGCGGCCGGCTCCTCGGGGTACTTGGCCGAGAGCTCGCAGCGCAGGTTCCGCAACCGTCCCGGGGGGAGACCGCCTTTGTCACACACCGGGCACACGCCCAGCCGCTGAGCCTCGGCGGGGCGTGCCCTCGTCCACCGTCTGCTGTGCCGGGATAGACGGAGCATGCCGTAACTAGCCGTTGCTCTATCGAGCTTGGTGATCGTGAGTTCGAGCCTGCCGACTCGGTTGGGTGATCTTCTGGCTGGCTGGGCATGAAAGTGGGGCCTCCCGCACAGCTCGTGGGTGTCGAATCCAACCGAGCAACAGGAGGCCCCCGGGCAGCCCGGGAAGGTTCGGCATGCGTGTAGCGCAGGTCGTACAGCGACGCGGACACCCGCGTACCCTCTCGGACGCGGTATTTGTCGGGGGGCGTTCGGACGGTTCGGGACATCGAGAGCCTCCGTAGGGCCCTCCGGTCTCTCCGTCCTCCCGGTCGGATGGCAGGCCGACGGCGACGCCGTCTACGTCATCCGGGAAGGCGCTGACACCCGCGTGGAGCTGCTGCCGGGAACGCAGCCGTAGTCGCCGTCGGACCGAGCGCCGGGCGTACGGGCCGACCGCCTTCGCACGGGCCCGTGTCGCCGCTTCCCACAGGTTCATGGACGCATACGTCCATGGAGCAGACCTCAACGCCTTGATCCGGCTTCGTGGGCTGATCTCCCGAACACAGGAGGGTGTCGTACGGACGGCCCGGCATCTCCGACGGGCGCTCCTGCTCCACAGCGCTGCGGGCGCCACCGTTCTCGCCTTCGCCCGGGGTGGCCGACGGCCGGCAGGATGCCGGCCGCACCGTCCGAGGTTCTGGTCCGGGAGCCGACGGACGGGGTGGGTGCGGCTAGGGTGCCGGTCATGTCTGGTGATTTCCGGGGCGATGGTCCGGTCGGTGAAGTTGCGGTAGGGCGCGGGCGGTTGACCGAGCCCGGATGGCTTGTGGAGGGCGATCCGGAACAGGTGGCGGCGGCGCTGGACGGCGCTGTCGGGCCGCAGGAGGCGGCGGCTGCTGCCGTGTACCGGGCGTCGGGGCATGTGCACCGTGACGCCGGGGCGCAGGTGCGGCGGCAGCTGCTGGCGCTGGACGCCGCCCGGTACGGGAACCAGTCGCTGGCGAGAGGCCTCGCCGAGGTGCCGCTGCCTCAGGAGGCCGACGACTCCTGGACGGTGCGGTGGGCGACCGGGAACGGCCTGGACTCCCGGCTCCGGCATGCGTTGCCCTCGCCGGCCGGGGTGACTGCGGTGGCGACCGTGGTCGTGGGGGGCCGGGGGTTCGCCGTGGCCGGCTGCGAGGACGGCACGCTGCACTGGTGGGACCCGGTGACGGGCAGGAAGCTCGGGCAGGCCGTGACCGGTCACACCGGCGCCGTGCGTGGTCTGACGGCGGCGGTGCTGGAGGGGCGTCCCGTCGCCGTCACCTGCGGCTCCGACGGGGCCGTCCTGGTGTGGGACCTCGTCGAGGGGAAGCCGGTCGGCGAGTACCGCGCCGGCGACGACGACCGGGTGATCTCGCTCGCCACCGCACCGGTCGAGGGCCGGCCCGTGGTGGTCGCCGGCTGCACCGACGGCCTGCTCAGGGTGTGGGACCTGGCCTCCCTCACCCTCGGCCGTGAGCTTCTGACCGTCCGCACCGGCAATGTGCAGGCCCTTGCGGCGGCGGTGGTGGACGGCCGTCCCGTCGCCGTCACCGGCCACGCCGAAGGGGCCGTCCGGCGGTGGGATCTGATCACCGGACGGGAGCTGCGCACCCCGGGCGACGACGCCGAGGATTCCCACCCGCTGGAGGCCGACGGCGACAACAGTGACGACACCGACGACGGGATGCGCCGCTGCATCACCCTGGAGGTCAACGCCATGACGCACCTCCTGGCCACCGACCCGGCGTTCGAGTGCCCGGTGGCGATCAGCGCCAACGCCTACGCGACGTACGTCTGGGACCTGGCCACGGGCGAGCAGGTAGGTGAGCCGGCCGGCGGGTTCGCAGGGGCGGCGGCCCTGACGGTGCTCCGTGGGCGCCCCACCGCGGTCATCGGGTTCGGCCCCCGCGGGCCGGTCGCCGTATGGGACCTGTCCGCCGACGGGCACCTTCACCGGCCGCTGACCGGCCACGAAGGGACCGTGCGGGGAGCAGCGACAGCGGTGGTGCAGGGGCGCCACCTCGCCGTAACCGGCGGCGACGACCGATCGGTCCGTGTCTGGGACCTCGCGGGCAAGAAGGAGCCGGACAGCCGCACGGCCGCCGACGCGGGGCCCGTACGGAAGGTCACCACCGGAATCGTCGACGGCCGTTCGGTCGTCGTCACCGGCGGCCCGGACACGCTGGTGCGGATCTGGGACCTCGACGGCGGGGAGCAGCTCGGCGAGGCCTTGACCGGCCACACCGCCGCCGTGGAGATGCTGACGGTGGGCACGGTGGGGGGACGGCCCGCTCTCCTCACGCGCGACCGGCACGAGAAGGTCCAGGTCCGGGACCTGACCACCCGGGAGGAGGTGCACGGGCTGTCGACGAGCGAGTACACGAGCCCGTACATCCAGTCCTTCGCCACGGTGGAGGACCGCTTCGTCGCCGTGACCTCGGAAGGACGGGTGTGGGACCTCGCTGCGCGTGCGTGGATCGGCGTGCGGCCGAAGCAGGGCGGCGCCCTCGCCGTGGAGACGCTCGAAGGTCGCAACCTGATCCTGACCGGGTACCGGGCGGAGACGGTCCAGCTCTGGGACCTGGCCACGGGTGAACTCGTCGGACCGCCCCTGACGGGACACACCGACAAGGTGTCGGCCGGCGCGGTGGGGCTGCTGGACGGCCGCATCGTCGTCGCCGCCGGAAGCGTCGACGGAACCGTCCGCGTGTGGGACCCCACCACGGGGCAGCAGATCGGCACCTACACCTTCCCTGCCACGGTCGGCGGACTGGCGGTGGCGCCGGACGGGCAGCTGGTCGTCTGCTTCGGCTCGGACATGGCCGTTCTGTCCCCCTGCTGATCGGGGCGCGGACCACACCGGTCCCGGCGGTCCGCCTCCCAGGCCGCAATCTGCACCGGACAGGAATGTGGTCGTGGGCGGATCGGTGGGCGGCGAACAGCCCGGTCGGCGGGCCGGGGTGCGTCCGCGTCGTCTGCCGGCGTCGGGTCGGCGGCCGGTCCGGCCGGCAGACGATCCCGCCCGGCCCCGCCCTCGGCCTGTTCGAGGAACTGCGCGTGGACGTGGACGGGCCGGCTCCCACGATGACCGTCTCTGGCAAGATCTGGCGCCTCACCACCGGCGGGCTCACCTGGATCGCCCAGGTGACCAAGCAACCGGACGGCTCCTACACCGGCCCCATCAGCTACCGCGACGGCAACGCCTCCCTGCGTCCGACCAGTTCGATCCGCGTGCAGCTCACCGGCCGCCCGCCACTGCAGCCGCTCGGCGCCCAGGTGAGCTTCAGCCGCCCGGGTGCCGCCGACCTGGTGCTCGCCTACTCCTTCCGGCGATCGAACTTTCTTGAGGTCGGGATCGAGTGCGACCGCGTCGAGGGGGCCGAGCAGACCGTCGACTACCCGCTGCACGACCACCCGGTACGGCCCGCCGACCTCCCCGACATCACCCTCACGGTGGAGGAGGCGTTCACCCGGCAGGGAATCAAGGTCACCCGCACCGGTGGCAGCCACGTGATCCCGCTCTCGGCCTCCGTCGACGGCCTCTGGTCCGACATCGAGATGCATGACGCGATGCAGCAGCACTGGTCCGAGTGGAAGCCCGGGCCCGACGGCCAAGGCGTCGCCCAGTGGCAGGTGTGGACCTTGTTCGCAGGTCGGCACGAGATCGGCCAGAGCCTCGGCGGCATCATGTTCGACGACATCGGCACCGCCCAGAGGCAGGGCTGCGCGATCTTCTCCGACTCCTTCATCTCGGACGCGCCGCCGAACGACCCCGCGCCCGACGCGTTCGTCCGCCGGATGCGCTTCTGGACGGCCGTGCACGAGATCGGGCACTGTTTCAACCTCGCGCACCCCTGGCAGAAGTCGCTGGAAAACTCCGTGGATCCCGCTCGTGGACGAGCCCGATTCCCGGAGCTTCATGAACTACCCGTTCCTGGTCAACGGCGGGGCGCAGGCATTCTTCACCGACTTCCGATACTTCTTCTCCGAGGACGAGTTGCGCTTCCTGCGGCACGCCCCGGAGCGGTTCGTGGAGATGGGCAACATCCCTTGGTTCGACCACCATGCCTTCGAGCAGGTGCGACAGCACTCCGCCCCGAGCCCGCTGGAGCTGTCGCTCCGCGTCAGCCACGACCGCGAGCGGGACCAGGACGGCAGGTACCGCTACGAAATGCTGGAGCCGGTCATCGGGGAGCTGAAGCTGGCCAACATCTCCACCCAGCGCGTGATGGTCGACCGCAACAAGTTGATCAGCGGCGACCTCGGTGTCGTCATCCAGCGGGAGGGCGACACCGAGGCCCGCATTCACCAGCCATACCTTCGGTACTGCATGAACCCCGAACCACAGGTACTGGAGCCGGGCGAGGCCCTGTACGAGCAAATCGTGCTGAGCTCCGGACTCGGCGGCTGGCAGATCGCCGAGCCCGGCACGTACCGCGTCTATGCCGCGCTGCGACGGCCACCGGCCGAGCGTTGACGTCCGTCGCCGGTGATCCGACCGGGCAGGTCATGGCCGCGCCGCTCATGCTCCGGGTGAATCGCCCGGCCAGCCGCACCCAGGAGAAGCTGGCGGACGACGTATGCACGGACACCGTTGGACGGGTGATGTCACTGGGCGGCACCCGGGTGCTGGACGGCGCCAACGCAGTTCTGGACGAGGTCGCGAACCAGATTCCCGACCACGCCGTCGCCAGGCACGCTGCCGCCTGCCTGGCGGTGGCGGCGACCGTCCCGGGCAAGGTCATGCAGGCTGATGGTGACGCTCAGGAAGGTCCGCGTCTGAAGAAGGCGCAGACCGACACCGAGTCGGGTCGGAGGTGGACCGAGCAGGCCTACGGAGACCTGACCGACGCGGCCAAAACCTTCGGCCACATCCGTCTGACCCGCAACATCGAGAGCATCGCCCGCGCGCTCGACCGGCAGGACCAGGGCGAGCCGGCAGCCCGGCTGCTGGGCGATCTCGCCCAGACCCTCGAGGACCGCAAGGTCAAGCCCGATGTGGTGGCGCAGGTGCAGGACCTGCGGCAGCAGATCGCCGGCGGCAACCAGTAGAAGGCCGGCGGACCCCGGTGGGTCCCTCCAGCCCCCTTCCGGAGGGGACCGGCTGCTGTACAGCTGGACGGAGGCGGATTCGTCCCTGGGCCCGGGGCCGGCGGGGGCGCACGTGAGCCGGAGGTGACAACCCCGTCCGGCCAGAGCCGGCTTCGGGCGGTGTGCGGTCGGTCGAGAAGGCCCGCAGGGGTGCGTTGGAGCCAATTCCTGCAGCGCTCGCCTGCGGGTTCTTCGTCCGGGACCTCAGGAGAACGGGCCGAGGAGCCGGATCTCCCGAAGAGCGGGGCGGCCTCCGTCCGCCTCAAGTACTGTGACTCTGCATGATCGAATCCGAGACCGAGATCAGCGAGGACCTGGTCCGCGATCTGCTTCGGGCCCCGGGCTGGGAGGGCCCCTCGGTGTGGGTGCACGGCGACCTGCGCCCCGCGAACGTCGTCGCCGCCGACGGCACATTGGCCGGCGTCGACTTCGGCGCACTCGTCGCCGGCGACCCTGCATGGGACCTCGCGGCCGCCTGGCTGCTGCTCCCCGCGGGCCGCGCCTCAGGGTTCTTCGACAGCTACGCCCAGGCGGACGAGGCCGCGATACGACGAGCACGCGGGCTGGCCGCGATGAAGAGCCTGTTCCTGATGCTGACGGGCCGGAACGGGAACCGCGGCCTGCCCGGAGGCAAACCGAACTGGGGGCCCGCAGGCCGCTCCGCCCTCGATCGTGTCCTGAAGGGCGTCTGACCGCAGCACGGGTCGACCGGCCCGGACCCAGCCATGCGCTCGCTGATCGGGTGGATGCGGCCCCGGCCACCCGATCCGTCCGGCCCGAGGCCCCGGCGGGGCCCGCTCGCGCTGGTGACCGCGCCCACGAGCAGTGCTCCGCGTTGAGCGATTGGGGGCCCGGGCGGACAGCCGGCCGCCGCAGACCGGCGGCCGGGGCAACGGCCGGCGAGGTCGTGGTGCGTCAACGACGGCTGCGGCTGCAACTCGCACGGTGCAGATGCGGCTGACGTCCCGTGTGCGGACTGCCGCACCGAGCGGGAGCCGGGGCGGGCACTCCGGTTCAGCAGTGGAAGGTCGGGCTGGTGTAGTAGCCAATGGCGCTGGGGCCCGAGGTGATGCCCTCGACCCAGATGCAGTGGCCGGAGCCGGGGACGCTCACCGGGCCCGCGTAGTAGCGGTAGTTGTCGCTTCCGTCGGGCCGGTTCTCGATGCTGGTGCAGTCGGAGCTGCTGCCGGGAGTGTCCTCGCGGCACTCGATCAGCCGGATCGAGATGAAGCCAGCGGTTCCGTACAGGCTTCCGGCCTTGACGTTGACCGCGCAGTTGCGGCCCGTCGAGCTGTCCCAGAACAGGTGCACGTGGCTCAGCACCTGACCACCGTAGGCCTTCACCGCGAACGGGGAGTCGCTCACCTCGCTGCCCGAACACCCCCAGCCGCCGGCCACCGCCGGGGTGGCCGTCGAGAACGTGATGCCGCCGCCCACCGCGATCAGCGCTGCTGCGGCCACCGCCATCCGTCGTGCGATCGTGCGCATCTTCTCAACCTTCCGTCAAGGGTCGGACATGACGCGCGCCATGATCGTCGGCCTCCGTATCGTTTCGGTAGCGGAACCGTAGCCTCGCCGCCGTCGCCAGGAACACCACGCTCGTGCTGGCACGCGCGGGTTGCAGACCGGCGGGGCCGGACCTGCTCCGGGCGAAAGGGCGCAGCGGGGCGGAGGAGGGGTGCCCGCCGGCGCAACCCGGTGGCGATCGCCGGCCGCGTTGACTCGGCGATACGGGCTCTTGCCAGTCTGCTCACCACGACCGGCCCGGAACCGCTGCCACGCCCCGTGCGCACCGCGCGCCTCCCCCGGCCCGGCACGCCCCCGTTCGGAACCGGCCGGACCGGCAAGACACGGCCAGCACGGCCAGGGCCGGCGCAACAAGCCCCACAATGGAATGAACGCCGGCGACCTGCGGGTCACGCTGCGGTCGGTCGAACGGTGGCGCCGGGCCTCGCGGGACGGTGGCTCGGCGGCGCCTGGAGTCGAAGGGGCCGCAGCCGCCGTCGAGGCTGGGCGAGCGGCAGTTCGCTTAGCTGGAACGGGAGTTGGAGAAGGGCCCGCTGGCGCACGGCTGGGAGGACCAGCGGTCTGGCGCGGTCAAGACGGCCGCGCCTGACAGCCCGTGACAACCTGATGTTCTTCGGTATGCTCGCCGGCTTCGACCGCCGTACCCTCACCGCCCGCTCCGCCACGCTGCTCACCCGCATGGGCCTGGACCACGCCGCGGACCGCCGGGTCGAAGCCTTCTCCAAGGGCATGTGCCGGCGACTCCACCTCGCCTGCGGCCTTGTCTCCGAGCCGCAGATCCTCCTCCTCGACGAGCCGACCATCATCGGCCTGGACCCGGAAGAGGCCGCCAGGCTGCGCGACACCGTGCGCGCCCTCGCCGCCGCCGGCACCACCGTCCTGCTTACCAGCCACTACCTTCTCGACATCGACCGCATGACCGACCGCGTCCTCATGCTGAACGACGGCCGCATCACCCACGACCTCGCCACAACCGACTTCCGAGCCCTGGCCGGACATGTCGCCACCGCCACCGCCCGCGGCACCGGCCCCACGCCGGACCTGCCCGAAGGACTGCTCCGGGCCCGCCTCCAGCGCACCGACACCGGCTGGCAGGCCGACGTCCCGATCCCCGCCTGGGACCCCGGCACCCTCACCGCCATCGGCGCCGCCTTCACCGCCATCGGCCCGCATACCTTCGACGTGAGGCCCGTCGCACTGGACGACGTCTTCTCCCTGGTCTCCGGATGAGCACGGCTGTCCTCCTGAGATCCGCGCAACTCCACATGCGCGAAGTCCGCAGCAGCCCCTCCATCGCCGTCATCGGGCTTGTCCAGCCGGCCGCCGTCCAAACCGTACTGCTGGCATCCGGCGACCGCGGCGACGCCGCACACGCCACGGCTCTGGTCACCGGCACCACCCTGCTGTCCTTGTGGTCCACCACCATCTGGTCCGCCGGCATGCTACTGAGCCGCGAGATCCGCTTCGGCACGCTCACCTCACTCCTCGCCCGCCCCACCGACCTTCGGCTGATCATCGCCGGCAAGGCCCTCGGCGCCGGCACCACCGCGCTGGCCCTGTCCACCGCCGTGTCGGCCGCCGTCCCCACCGCCCTCGGCTACCACCTGCGCGTCGCCGACCCGCTCCTGCTCCTGGCGACCGCGCTGCTCGCCCTCGCATCCGCGGCTGCCGTCGGCACCCTGCTCGCCGGCCTATTCATCACCAGCCGTTCGGCCGGACGGATCGCCGAAGCGCTCCTGTTCCCCGTCTTCCTGCTCAGCGGCGCCCTGGTCCCACTCAACATCCTGCCCAGCTGGCTGCAATGGCCCTCCACACTCCTCGACCTGCGGTGGCTGCATGACCTGTCGATGGCCGCTGCCCAGGGCCTAACGCCCTCGCCCGCAGCCGCCCTCACCCTGCTCGTCTGCATCTCCGCCCAGTACGCCGCGGGCCACGTCATCTTCGAACGGCTCCTGGACAGAGCCCGGACGGAGGACACCCTTGACCGTCGTACCTTCCCGCCACTGCCCTCGCCAGTGCCCCCACACCGGGGCCTGCTGCCCGCCTCGGCGAACGCCTCCGGCCCTACCTGCTCACCGCCCGCCTGTCCGGCACCACCTACCTCGCCACCGCCGGCCCCCGGACCCTGATGCTCAGGGTGCTACCGCGGGCCGTCCTGCAGACCGCCTTCTACGCATCGCTCGGACGGCTCACCGCCGGCGAGGCGGGGCTGACCGAGGCCCTCACCGGCGCCGTGGCCTTCCTCGCGGTCGGGCCGCTCGTTGTCCGACTGCCGGACATCGGCACTGAGGAACGCTTCTACGGCACGATGGGCCGACTCCTCACCGGCCGACCGCCCATCGCAGCCCTCCTGGCGGCCCGCACCTGGCCCTACCTGGCAGAAGCCCTCGCCATCTGGGCCATCGCCGGATGCCTCACCCCCCTCCTCCTCGCCCGGCCCGAGCTGGCCGACGACCAGCTGACAGCCCTGCCGGCCTACCTGCTGATCATGGCCGCCACCACCGCGATGGGACTGGTGGTCACCAGCACCTGCCTGGGCCGACGGTCCGAGGTAGCGGTCAGCAACACCCTCGCCTACGCCACTCTGGCCCTCGGCGGAGTCCTTCCCACCGCCGCCGGCAACGGCCCCCTGAGCGCCGCCGCCGACCTGCTCCCCTTCACCCCGGCCCTCCAGTTCTACCGGGCCCAGCAAGCCGGCCACCCGGGCACCACCCTTCTCCTGCACACCCTCCTGCTCAGCGCCGCCTGGGCAACTGCCGCCTGGCTGATCGCGCGAACCCTGACCCGCCGCAGCGTGCGCGACGGACACCACGACCTCACCTGACCAGCGGCACCCCGCCGCACCCGGAACGACCGGTGATACCCAACCCCGAAAGGAAGATTCTCCGATGGATCTCCGTGCCCTGACTCTGAAGCTCGCCGCCGATGCCCGCCGCCTCGACACCGTCCAGGCCCACGAATACATCTGACCCGCCCCCACGCCGTCCAGGGGCATGAGCCAGTGCCCCTGGACGGCGTGTCTTGCCCGGCCCCACGGCCGCCTTCCACCTGAAGTCACAACCACGTCGAGGACGGAGTGATCGCATGCCCGCACGAACGCGCCCGGCACGGCGCCCCTGCTCCCGCCAAGGCGCCGAGGGCTCCGCATGGCCCCCGCCTTGAGCGCTGCCCTGTGGGGCGCCGCACTGCCGACGATCTGCTGGGCCGTCCACCTCGGCTGTCTGCACCGAACCCTCGCGAAGGCCGAAGGGATCCGCTCACCGGACTCATGACCCGCGACGGCTGGATCCGCAGCGCCACCCACATCACCCGCACCGCAACCGAGTCACTCGTGCTCCTGGTCGACGTCGACGACTTCAAGAGCGTCAACGACACCTACGGACATGCGGCCGGCGATGCCGTCCTCATCGCACTCGCCGCACGCCTCAGCGCCTGGGCTGGCCCGGCCGCATCGGCGGCGACGAGTTCGCCGTCGCCGTCCCCTCGGACGCCCACAGCGCATGGGCCCTGGAGACCGCGCTGCGCCACCCGGTCCCTTTCGAGGAGCGGCTCGTCCCAATCAGCGCCGCGGTCGGGACATGTCGGCTCACCCGGGGCGAGCGGCTCCGCAGCGCCCTCGCCAGCGCGGACGCATGCATGTCCGCGGCGAAGAGCGAACGTGGCTGCCGTCGGCAGCCCGCCGGCCAGCGGCCGGAATCACTCAGCTTGCGAGCCACCACGACGACGCCCGCCCGCGTCGTACCGACGGTCCGGACGCCTCTCTCTTGCTCCTCTGCTGACGCCATCTCGCCCACACCGACTGCGGTAGGTCCGCGGCTGGCAGGTTCCAGCAGGCGCGTGTACAGGACACCCCGATCCCCTGGTCCGGACGGCTCGTGACGCGAAAGTCTGGGCCCACCGGCCGAGCCGGCGGACCGCCACCGCCGACCGCTCGGGCACCCGTCCACGACCAGGAGGATCTATGTCCCCGTTCGCCTCCCGTCCCGGCGCCGTCCTCGGCGCCCGCGCACTCGCCGCGCACCACACCACAGCCCGCTCGACCCAGGCCGCCGCCCCCGCCACCCCCGACCGCACCTTCCTGGGCGACAGCATGGGCTGGGAGTGAGCACCGCGGTGGACGAGCCCCCGCGCACCGCCCACGGGACCAGCAACAACCAGGCACCTCACACCACGATCGGACGACCATGACCACGGCCCCCGCCCGTCCCACTCTCGGCGAACTCGTCGGGGACGGCGACGACTTCCTCACCACCTCGTGGCGACGCGAAGCCAGGGTGTTCAACCCCGCCTCCACCTGGACCGAAGCCCTCACCGTCACGGACCTCGAGCAGGTCCTGGCCTGCGGCCTCCTCGGGGAGCCATACCTGGAGATGGTGGAAGGCGGCCGCCACCTGCCGGTACGCCGCTACACCACCGTCCGTCCCGTCGGCCCCACCGCTCTGCACACCTGCGCCGACCCGCACAAGATCGCACAGGAGATCGCAGCCGGCGCCACCCTCCTGCTCCGCAACCTCGAGCACTGGCACCGGCCCACCGCCGAACTGACCGGCCGTCTCCAGCGCGAACTCGGCCGCAAGGTCGAGTCCTTCTTCTTCCTGACCCCGCCCGAGCGGCAGGCTCTTCCTGCCCACCGCGACGACGCCGACGTCTTCGTGCTCCAGGTACAGGGCGCCAAGGACTGGACGCTCCACCACCCGCCGACCGACGGCCACTGGGCGCCCGGCACCGAGCACACCCCGGGCGCAATCGCCCTGCGCACCACCCTGACCCCCGGAGACGTCCTCTACGTACCGAGGGGCGCGGCCCACTGCGCCGTGGGCTGCGGCACCGAGCTCTCGGCCCACCTGTCGCTGACCGTGCGCGAGGTCGGCTCCGCCCAGCTTCACGACACACTGCACGCCCTGCTGGCGGAGGGCATGGGCCTTGCGCCCAGGCCCGTCGACGACGACGGTCTGGGCGCAGCCGCCCAGGATCTGCTGGACCACCACCGGGGGAGGATCGCCACACTGACCGCAGCCGACCTGGTGGCCGCCGCCCGCACGATCATGGCCGCCCAGGCGGATCCCGCCCCCGGCCTCGCCACAGCATGACGTCGCCGCCCTGCGCGCCGTCGGTCGAAAGGGGCAGGCTGAGCGCCATGCAGATGATCCACGTGTTCCTCACCGCACGAACCCCACCGTGCCTCTCCCCACCTGACGCAGGACGGTTTGCCCCAGCTGCACCGGCCCTTGCCGACATCCCAGCGATGGTGACCTCCTGCGCCCGTCAGGACGACGCACTGCAGCACGTCGCGGCCCACCGCCAAGACACGGACTTTGCGCTCACGCTGTTCGTCTCCTCGGACCGCCTTGCGGACGCCGAGCGGGCAGCAATGGCAATCTGCCGACGAGCCGTCGCCCTGTGCCCGGCGCTGGGGCAGTACTCCATCCGATCGGCCGAAGCCGGCTTCGTAGCCGCCTACTACGAATGAGAGGTTTTCATCCTCAAAGCTGCAGGCCACGGGCTCTGGTGTGAGGCGGGGGTAGGGTCCTCGGGCTGCTCGGGAGCGTGATCAGTAGCGGCGAGCTGGTACAGTGCGCCAGCCTCGCGCTGGCCCATGGACAGGCCACGGCGAGACTTGATCGCGGTCCAGTCGGCGAGGTTGGTACACCAGTAGCCCTCGCGCTGGCGGGAACCAATCGGCCGGGTCCTGGTCCGCCTTCGAGCGGTTGGACGCGGCGGAGACCGCGATCAACACCCTGGGCTCGTCCAGGTCGTTGGCGTAAGCCTGGCGTTCGGCCGCGGTCCATTCCGCCGCTCCAGTTGGCGGGGTGCGTCATTCCAACCGTGCTGTATTCGTCAGGGGCCGACCGCTGCGGGGCGTGGCCGTCCGAGTGCCGGCACGTCATGACGGTGCCGGATAGGGCTACCTGGTGTGGCGCCTCCGCGGACTCCTTGCGGCGCCGGCGTGGACGTGTTCATCGCGGCCTGGACACGCATGGTGGGCCTTGTCGCCGATGTGATCTAATGACCGGTCAGATGCGGAGCCGATCGACATGGTTGTTGCTCCGTGACCCTGATGGAAGACCCGCGGAGTTCAGGATGATGCTCACGACCGCCAGGCCGTCGCATGCCGGGGCGTTGGACGTCCCGCGGGGAGCGCCATCGTGTTGTGGAGCGGCAGCTCGGCGATGAGCTGAGCACCAAGGTGCTCGCCTGCTGACCGAAGTGGCACATTTGTCGCGCACATGCCACATAATGGCAACGCCCGGGCCGTGCCCGGTGCTGCTCCAATGATCAGTTTCCGTACGCAATCTGCCGGGACTCCAAGGGTCGGGCGCTCGTTCGCCATGAGCGGGCGGCTCCTCAGTGTCTGGCCTCCGGAGCCGGCTCGAGCCCGAGGACCCAACCGTTGACCTCGATTCCCGAGACTGCCGCAGTGGTGCTCGGCGCCACGACCGCAGCCGGCGCCGCAGCCACGGCGCTGCTGTCACGTTCACGCCGCGCCCTGGTCACGAGAAGCGCCAAGCAGTCAGAGGCGCTGAGTGCCTCCGAGAAGCGCGAGCAGGCGCTCCACGACCAAGTCCAGCAGCTCGGCGCCGAGCTCCAACATCTGGTCGCCAACCGTCTCCCTGGCCTGGCGCTGCACCTGGTCAGCCCGCACCACCCGGTTCCCGGACTGAAGCACGAGGCCCTGGCCGGGACCGAATACGCCCCCCTGTACGAAGCCGTTCTCGGCCACTACTCGGACACGGTGGCCAAGGAGCGCCGGCGGATCGACGCCTCCGCCCGGGCAGCGCTCCGTGGCGCGTGCCAGGACATCCAGGCACTTTCGTACCGGCTGCAGACACAGGTCGAGCTCCTGCAGAACGACTTCGACGACCCGCGGCTGCTCGACAGTCTGTTCAAGGTCGACCACCTCAACGAGCAGGCAATCCGTCTGGTCCAGAAGGCCGCGATCGTCTGCGGAGCCTGGCCCGGGCACGTGCGTCCGGACACCTACGTCGTCGAGATCGTCAGCGGGGCCTCGTCCCGGCTCCACGGCTACGAACGCATCAAGATCAGTTCGCGGCTGATCGATTCGAACGTTGCGGTCGTCGGCCGCGCCGCGGAGCCGATCGCCGTGGCTCTCACTGAGCTCATGGCCAATGCCCTGGAGCACTCCCGCGACGACCTCGCGGTGGAGGCCGGCGTGATCCAGACCGGCAATGGCAGCGTCTGCATCACCATCGACGACGCCGGCACGGGCATGAGCGCGGAGGCCGTCCGCCGGGGTGTCCGCCTGGTCTCGGGCGCGGAGCAGCAGGACACGCTTCTCACCGAGCTCGGCGATCCGCCGGCCCTGGGCCTCGCGGCCATCGGCCGGCTCGTCGCCGACCACGGTTTCAAGGTCTCGATCGACCAAGTGTCCCCCTACAACGGGGTCCGTGCGGTCCTCACCATCCCCCCGCACCTGCTGACGGCGATCGACGAGGAGAAGGTACCGATCTCGGCGATGGCTCCCCGGTCTGCCGTACCCCCCGTGGCACCCCAGTGGCCCGCACCGGCTGCCCAGGAGGACAGGCCGGACGATGGCAGCGACCTGCCGCAGCGCCGTCGGCGTGCCCGCACGGAGCCCAGCCGCGGCGATGCTCCCGCCGTCGAGCCCCGGGAGTTGAACCCGGAAGCGGCTCGTGACACCTGGAGCCAGTTCCAGGCGGGACTCGCCGCCGGACTCGCCCCCAACGACTCGAAGGAAGCACAGTGACCCTCTCCACCTCGCGCCTCGTGATCGAGGACCCGTCGTGGGTCCTGAATCCCATCACCGAAGTCAAAGAGGTCAAGCACGCCCTGATCCTGTCGAGCGACGGCATGGTCATCGGCGCGACGGAGGGACTTCTCCGAGAGGCTGCGGAAGGCATCTCCGCCATGACGGCCGCCCTTCACGGCGCGGCCCGGGCCGCGGCCAACGCGGCGCTGGACGCGCCGGACGGGACGCCCATCACCACCATCACCGTGCAGAACGCCCACGGCACGTACATGATCATGCCGGCCGGTGCCCGCACCAACACCTTCATCGCCGTCGCAGGAGGCCTCGACATGCCCATGGGTGTGGTCGCGCACGTCATGGCCCGCCAGGCCACGAAGCTCGGCGAACAACTCATGTCCGTCCCTGCCCGGACACAGGGGGCATCATGAGCCGCTCCCCGCAGCGACGACGGATGATCCCCAGCTACCTCGCAACCCGGGGCCTCGGCACCCCGACCCGCAACACCGTCCACTCGCTCATGGCCGTGGTCGCCACCGGTCTTCCGCTTGCCCCCCACCACACCCCCGCGCAGCAGCAAATCGTCTCGCTGCTTACGGGAGGTGCTCTGACCGTCAGTGAGACGGCCGCCTACCTCCGTCTGCAGACCGGCGTGTGCAAGGTGCTGATCTCCCAGCTCCTCGACGGCGGCCACCTGCAGGTCCGTGTGCCGGCACCCCACGCTCTACTCCCCGACGCGGGCGCCGATCGCCCGTCGAAAGAACTCCTGGAAGAGGTGCTGAGTGGACTCCGCGCGCTCAGGCAGTAGCCCGCGTCCCGTCTACCTGCCGGAGGAGGACCACCAGAGGCTGAAGATCCTGGTGGCAGGCCCCCTCGGCATCGGCAAGACCACCGCGATCAGGACCCTGTCCGAGATCCCGACCTTGCACACCGACGAGGTGATGACCGATGCAGCCGCGTCGGCGGACGACCTCACCCTCGACGGCCTGCGTGGCAAGACGACCACCACGGTCGCCATCGACTTCGGCCGGCTGACCGTGCCGCAGGCCAAGGTGGTCCTGTACCTGTACGGCACCCCCGGGCAGCGCCGCTTCCTGCCCCTGTGGGAGGACATCGCCGACGGCGCCATCGGTGCCCTCGTCCTGGCCGACACCCGCCGCCTGGACCAGTCGTTCGAGGTCATGGATCTCATCGAGGAACGCGGCCTGGATTACGCGGTCGCCGTGAACACGTTCCCGACGTCGCCCGACTACACCCTCGACACCCTGCGCTCCAAGCTCGACCTGGACAAACAGACCCCGCTGGTGACCTGCGACGCCCGGGACAAGAACTCCACCCTGGACGCGCTCATCGCCCTGACCGCCCACCTGATAGCCCGAGCCGGAGACGAATCGCCGTGACCGCCACTCCTCCCGCCACTCCGGTGCGCATACACGGGCCCGAACACGACGCGGACCCCAGGCGAAGCTACGAACTGCTGCGCCTGCAGGGGCCGGTCGGCCTTGCGGAGATCTCCCCCGGCGTCGTCGTCCACCTGGTCACCGACTACCGCGCCGCACTCGATCTGCTCCACGACACGGACACCTGGTCCAAGGACACCCGCCCGTGGATGGACCAGGTCCCGCAGGACAGCCCCATCATGCCGCACGTGCAGTGGCGGCCCAGCTTGTTCTTCGCCGACGGTACGCAGCACGCCCACCTGCGCAGCGTCATCACGGACAGCTTCAGCCTGCTCGACCCGCACGATGTCCGAGACCTGACGTTCCGCTATGCCGACACGCTCCTCGAGCGGTTCGCAAGGGACGGCGAGGTCGACCTGGTCGCCCAGTACGCGAAGCAACTCCCTCTGATGGTCTTCAACGCGCTGTTCGGGATGCCGGACGAGTACGCCCCCCGCCTGCTGAAGGCGCTGAGCGGGATGGTGAGCTCCGATCCCGAGCAGATGGCCGAGGGGGCGCAGTCGCTGAACGAGTACCTGACCAGCCTGTATGCCGCCAAGGTTCAGCAGCGCGGGCACGACCTGACCTCGTGGTTCATCGACCACCCGAACGGGCTGACTCCGGAGGACGTCCTCCAGCAGGTCATCATCGTCCTCGGTGCGGGCAACGAGCCACTGACCAACCTCATCGCCAGCACGCTCGCCCGCATGCTCTCGGACGACCGCTATTTCGGCAGCCTCACCACCGGCAGCCTGCCGATCCAGCACGCGATCGACGAGGCTCTGTGGAACGACTCCCCGCTGGCGAACTACAGCCTTCACTTCCCCCGGTACGAGGTCGAGTTCTACGGCGCGGTCATTCCGGCCGGCGCGCCCGTGATGGTCTCCTACGCGGCCGCGAACTCCTGCCCGCACAGCAACCCGCCGAACCAGGACCACCGCTCCGGAAACAAGGCCCACCTGGCCTTCGCCGCAGGCCCTCACGCCTGCCCGGCCCGCTCCACCGCCGTCCTCGTCGCCACTGCGGCGATCGAACGGCTCACCGCCTATCTGCCCGACATCAAGCTCGCCGTGCCCGCGGCTGAACTGACCTACGGCGGCGGCCCGATCTACCGGAGCCTGACGGCGCTGCCCACCCGGTTCACCCCGCTTCACCCCGCCCAGACGCGCCACCACGAAAGCCCATCCCGGCAGCGGACGTCCGGATCCTCCAAGCCGGCCGCACCCGTCCCGGACCCTCTACCGGCCTAGCAACATCGACAGCACGCGTGCGCACCACCCGGCCACGGCAGAACACCAACGGATCGAAGCATGTTGACGGAGTGTTCTCCGCCACACCGACACCAGGCGTGACGGCTGAAACGCCTGGGGATGTGCGTCCCTGACCACATCTGCTCGCCAAAGGAACATGCATTGGCCGTTCTTGACCACAAGAGACGCGCGGAGTCCACGCTCGACGTCGCACCCCCTCCCGCCGCACTGGACCTCCAGGCCGTGCGGCGGGAGGTCGACACGGCCCTGACCACGTTCCTGGGCACCAAGGAGCAGTCCGCGCCCGGCCCGGAGCTCCCGGCCCTCATAGCCCAGCTGTGCGTGTCCGGCTGGTATGCCGGAGGCGGGCAGGGCGACTGTTCCCCGGCGGTCCGCGCGGCGGCCGGCCTCGAACTCTTCCAGGCGTTCGCCCTCATCCACGACGACGTGATGGACGCCAGCGACGACCGCCGGGGCCGGCCCTCCGCCCACCGTGCACTGGCCGCCGCCTACACCGCCGACGGCGGCCCTGCCGGCCGGGCCGAGGCCCACGGCCTGGGCGCAGCCGTGCTCCTCGGGGACCTGGCGCTGATCTGGTCCGACGAACTCCTGCACGGAGCGAGCCTGGCGGTCCGGACTCCCGAGAAGGTCCTGTCGCTCCTGGACGAGATGCGCGGCGAGGTGGTCTACGGCCAGTACCTCGACCTGCAGACCACCGGCCGGCTGTCCGGCGACGTCGACACCGCGGCGCGGGTGATCCGGTACAAGACGGCCAAGTACACCGTCGAGCGGCCGCTGCACATCGGCGCGGCACTGGCCGGTGCCGGCCCGGGGGTCCAAGCGGCCCTCAGCGCGTTCGCTCTGCCGCTCGGTGACGCTTTCCAGCTCCGCGACGATCTCCTCGGGGTCTTCGGTGATCCCCGGGAGACGGGCAAGCCTGTGCTGGACGACCTGCGCGCGGGCAAGGCCACGGTCCTCATGGCACTCGCCGTTCAGCGGGCCTCCCGGAGCGAGCTGCGGTCGCTGCGAGCACGGTTCGGCAGGCGGAACCTCGACGAGCGGGATGCCGACGTGGTGCGGAGCATCCTCGACCGCACCGGGGCCCGGCAGGCCGTGGAGGAGATGATCCGGACCCGGCGGGACGAAGCCCTGGCTGCCCTCGACCACGCACCTTTCCCGGCCGCCGCCGTCGTGGCGCTGCAGGACATCGCCGGATCCGCGACTGCGAGGCACGCATGAACGAGCACCAGCACGGCGGTGGCGGGACGTCCCTGGCGACCGCCCCGGCCGGCAACCCGCCGGTGAACGACCCCTGCGCAGGGGCGGCGAAGGACCTGATCGACGCGGTCGACGCCGACCCATGGGGCGACGTCCGCCCGTCCCTGTACGAGACGGCCCGCGTGCTGTCCGCGGCGCCGTGGCTGCCCGGCGGACAGGCCCGGATCGATCACCTGCTGAACGAGCAGGCCGCCGACGGCAGCTGGGGCGAGGGGCCCGCGCCCTACCGGCTCCTGCCGACGCTGAGCGCCGTCGAGGCCCTCCTCGCGGTGCTGCAGCGGGAGCTCCTGGCCGGTCGTACGACGGACCGGCTCGCCGCGGCGGCGGCCGGAGGGCTCACCGCGCTCGGCCGTCTGCCGTCGACCGGGCCGTGGCCGGACACCGCGGCCGCCGAGATCCTCGTCCCCGGCCTGGTCGCCGCCGTCAACGAGCACCTCGACCGGCCCGCTGTCGCGGACCTCCCGCACTTCGGCCCCTGGCACCGCGGCCCGCGTCCCGCCGTCCCGGGCGGCTACGACGCCGCCGCACCCGGAGCGGTCGCCCGCAAGTGCCGGGCCGCCGGCGGGATCCCGTTCAAGCTCCACCACACCTTCGAAGGCGTCGCCGGGCACCTCCCGGGAACGCTGCTGCCCGGAGCGGACGGGCTGCTCGGCAGCTCCCCGGCCGCCACCGCGGCCTGGATCGGCGCCGCAGGCCCCGCCGGGCGGCAGCAGCGTGCGGCAGACGAACTCGCCGCCGTGGCGCACCGCTACGGAGGGCTCCTCCCGGAGGCGGCACCGATCACGGTCTTCGAGCGGCTCTGGGTCGCCGCCGCGCTGGCCCGGGCCGGCTTGGCGTCCTCCGGCAAACCCACCCTGCAGAGATGGGCTGGCGAGCTCTACGCCCCCGAAGGCGTCCGGGGCGCACCCGGCCTGATGGTGGACGCCGACGACACCGCCATGGCCGTCCTCGTCGCGGCCCTGGTTGACCGGCCCCGCGACCCCGCCCCTCTCGCCGCGTTCGACAACGGTCACCACTACGACTGCTACATCGGCGAGGACAGCGGCTCCCTCAGCGCCAACGCGCACGCCCTCCAGGCCCTCCACGCCTATCTCCACCACCGCCCGGAGGCCGCGGCGACTCACCGCCCCGTCATCGACCGGGTGGCCGACTGGCTCGTGGACCACCAGCAGCCGCAGGGCCACTGGACCGACAAGTGGCACGCCTCCCCGTACTACGCCACCGAACGGTGCGTCACCGCGCTGGCCCCCCTCCGCGGGTTCCGGCGGCGCCGGGCGGTCGAGGCGGCCGCCGCATGGGTGCTGGCCACGCAGCACGAGGACGGCTCCTGGGGCATCTGGGGCGGCACCGCCGAGGAGACCGCCTACGCCGTGAAGATCCTGCTCAGCGCATCCGGGACGATGCGGCAGCCACAGCACGCCCGCGCGCTGGACCGCGCCGGGGCCTTCCTGGACAGGGCGGCCCGCACGCCCGGCCACCGGCACCCCGCTCTCTGGCACGACAAGACCCTGTACGCACCGCAGGCCATGATCCAGGCCGAGGTCGTCGCAGCCCGCCACCTGCTGCGGACCAGCCATGAAACGGAGTATCTCCCGTGACCGTTGACACGACGACCCCGCCGCACGCACCAGGGCGCCTGCCCGTCGTCGGACACGTGCTACCGCTGCTCCGGGACCGGCTGGCCTTCATGCAGGAAGTGCGCGGCCACGGCGACGTGGTGCAGATCAGGGTCGGCCCGCGGCCCGTGTTCGTCGTCAACTCACCGGAACTCATCCGGGAGATACTCACCGCCCAGTCCGCAAACTTCAGCAAGGGCCGGCTCTTCGACAAGCTCCGCCTGTTCGGCGGATCACCGCTGCCGGTCGCCGATGGACCACATCACCTGCAACGCCGCCGCCTGATGCAGCCAAGCTTCCACCGCGAGCGCATCAACTCCTACATCGACCGGATGGGCACCACCGCGCAGGACGCGCTCCGGGCCTGGGAAGACGGGGCACGGCTCGACGTGCTGCACGAGATGCAGCTCATGACCCAGGGCATCGTCATGTCGGTGCTGTTCTCCACCATCCCCGGCCGCGATCCGGCGCAGGCCATCATGAGCAGCGTCGACACCGTCTTCCAGGCCGCCATCCGGCGCGCCGTTGTGCCCGTCTCCGGCTGGGAACGCCTGGATCTCCCAGGCAACCGCAGGCTCCGGGCCGCAAATGCGCTGCTGCGCCGTACCGTCAGTGACATCGTCACCGCCCGCCGGGCGGACCCCGATGCCCACGACGACATCGTCTCCCTGCTCCTGGAAGCCCGCGACGAGGAGGGCCTTCCCCTGGACGACGAGGAGATCCTGTCCGAGATCACCGGCCTGCTGGCCGCAGGCTCCGAAACCGCCGCCGTCACCATGGCGTGGCTCTTCCACGAACTGGGCCGCAACCCCGGCCTGGAGGAACGGCTGCACCAGGAGGTCGACGCCGTGCTGGCCGGCGGCCAGCCCACCGCCGACCACCTCCCCCGGCTCGATCTCACCCGCAGACTCGTCACCGAGACACTGCGCCTGCACAACGCCGCCTGGATCGTGACCCGCCGGGCCACCGTCCCGGTGCGGCTCGGCGCCGCGCTCCTGCCCGCCGGGGCCGACCTGGTGTGGAGCCCGTACGCGCTCCACCGGGACCCGGAGCTGCACCCCGACCCGCTGCGGTTCGACCCGGACCGCTGGCTTCCCGAGCGACCCCAGCCTCCCCGGGGCGCGTACATCCCCTTCGGCGCAGGAAAGCGCATGTGCATCGGCGACGGGTTCACCTGGGCCGAGACAACGGTCCTGACCGCCCTCATCGCCTCCCGCTGGACACTGCGGCACGCACCCGGCACCACCGTCCGGCCCGTACCCGCCATCACCGTCCACCCCTCCTCCCTCCACATGATCGCCGAGGCCAGAGGACACGCAGCGGCACGGGAGGCGGCGTGACCACCACCGATCGGACGGGTATCGCCGCCCTGCCCATGCCCGACCTCTCCCGCACCTTCCCCGGTCCCTTCCCGGCCAGCCCGCACGCGGACCACATCCAGGCGCACGTGGGGCAATGGCTCCAGCGGTTCCCGCTCATCGGTCCGCACGACGCACGACGCACCCTCTGCGACATCGTGGCGCACGGGGTGGCCCGGACCTTTCCCACCGCCGGGCCGGACGGCCTCTTCCTGTGCGCGGACCTCTTCCTGTGGCTCACCGCGTTCGACGACACCTACGGCGAGGCGACGGCGGCAGGCAGCCCGGCCCCACTGGTGCGCCGGATCCAGGGTTGCGTCCACCTCCTGGCCGACGGCGAACCACCCGGCGACACCGACCCGTTCGACGAAGCACTCCAAGACCTCCTCGTGAGGCTGCGAACCCGGGCCACGACCGCCCAGTACCTGCGGGTCACCGGGTACCTCAGGGACGTCCTCTTCGGCATCCTCTGGGAAGCGCACCACCTGACCGAACCCGATCACGTCAGGATGCAGGACTACCGCACGATGCGCCCCCACACCGTGCTCGCGCGGACCCTCATCGCCGTTGCCGAAGTCGTTCTGCGGTACGAGCTACCGGAAGAAGCGCGAAACTCCCAGGCAGTGCGGCAAGCAGAGTCGGCCGTCGCCGACCTCGCCGGCGTGCTGAACGACCTCGGCTCCTACGCGAGGGAATCCGCCAAGGGCATCCCGAACTCGCTGAACCTCATCTCGCTGATCAGGAGAGAGCAGAACTGCGACATCCCCACCGCATACGCAGCAGCTTCCCTCCTGGGGGAAGAGCGCGCCGCGACTGCCCGGCACGGGATCGGCGAACTCACGGCCAGCAACTCGGCCCCGCTGGCGCAGCATGCCGGGGCCTTGGAATCCATCGCCTGCTCCTACATCTGGCACATCGACCACGCCCGCTACAGGAAGGCCTGAGCCCGCCACGCGCACGCCGAACGGACGTGGGCATCGAACGGGCTTCATGGCCGGGTGGCCTCCTGGTTGGGTCTGTCCATTGAAGGCTCTGTCTCGTAATCGGTGGTAGCGCTCTGTGGCGATCACCGAAGGAGGATGCGGTGGCGGACCAGGGGGAACCCGGCTCGGCCGTGCATCTGCCTCGTCATCCGTTTGGCTCGCGTGTTGACTCCCTCGGTGCGGCCGTTGTGGAACGGGAGGGTGAGTCCGGCGTCGACGGCGGCCCGGTCGAGTTCCAGGCCGTTCGTGAAGGAGTGCAGGTGGGGCAGGTCGACGGAGCGAACTGACGTGATCCACTCGGTGAGCTTGGCGTCGTTGCCCTCTGTCGGCGTCAGCAGTTGCGCGAACTCTCCGGTCAGGCGGGCGTTCGGCCAGCTGACCGGGTCCATTTCGGGCGATCAGTGCCAGTAGTGGTCGTTCCAGGTGCCGCACGGCCACTGGATGATCTTCTCGCCGGCGGTGGTGCTGGCGCCGGGGACGGCCAGGCACTGGCCACTGTTGTGGTTCACGATGTGGAGCCGGTTGGTGGAGTCCAGCACGAAGGCCCAGTAATGGTCGCTCCAGGTGCCGCAGGGCCACTGGATGACCTGGGTGCCGGCCGTGGTGCTGGCGCCGGGGACGGCCAGGCACTGCTGGCTGTTGTAGTTCTGGACGTGGTACCAGTAGACGCCGGTGGAGTCCTTGAACTGGTAATAGGCGGACCAGTAGTGGTCCTTCCAGCTGCCGCACGGCCACTGGATCAGCCCGGTGCCGGCAGCGGTGCTGCCGCCCGGGACGGCCAGGCACTGGTTGCTGTTGTTGTTGACGATGTGGTCGTAGGCCCCGTTGAAGCCGAGGCTCTGGACGGCCTTGTCGCCGCCACCGGTCGAAAGCAGGGCTTCCAGCTGCTCCGGGGAGAGCGAGGTCGATCCCCGCAGGGCGTCCTGGACGGTGCCGCCCACTTGGGCGGCCTTCACCGCCGCGGCGGTGCCGGCGGCGGTGAAGGCGAACGCCGCGACGGTGAGCACCGTCACCGCGGCCCGTGCGAGACGACCGGGTACGTACACGTTGATCCTCAAGGCGACTCCTGTCGGATGGGTTACCAGGGCGTGCCGGCCGGAGAGTGCCGATGCCACGCTCCCCCGCCCGGCTGGCACCCACCCAACCCCCGCCGGGCACCCATCCAACACTCACAAATTAGCCATGTTCACGACAGCACAGAGGGCGACGGTCGGTCGGCCCGCGAGGGTGCTCGTGGATGTGGCGGTAGGACTCAGGTGCCGTCGGGCAGCGCGCCTTGGTCGGCGGAGGCGCCTCCGCGCACTCGGGGACGATGATCCGCTGGGCGGTGATCGGTGTGATGGTCCGCCGGCTTGCCCGGGGCCGAACAGCGAACCGGCAGGGCCGACGGCTCCTTGCCTGTTCGAGTCAGGTGTCGCAGCTACGTCCCAGCCGGGGGTTGAGCGCCAGCAACGGCCCGATGCGCCCGGCGATCCGGTCGGCTGCCGACTTGGACACGCCGAACAGCGGAGAAAGCTGTCGCAGGATTCTTCACGCGGCTGCGCCTCCAGGACTCAGACGAGGTTCGGTGCGACCGGCGAGCGGGCCGCAGTCGCGGCCGCCGGTTCGGCGCGGCGCTCATTTAACTCGGATGGATCGTGATCAGCCCAGTTGCGCGTAGGTCCCGGCCGCGGTGAACGCCTCGTCGATGGCTTGAGGAGCTCGGCCAGGCGGCGGGTGCCGGTCGCGCCGATCGGCCCAGAGCCCGACGCAGTGTTCGTCGGTCTCGACCTCGATCCGCTCGCGCGCCGCGGTGCCCGCGTCGGTCACGGTTCCGTCGGTCTCCAGCCAGCCGCAGGCGACGAGACGTTCGGTGGCTGCAGCCCATTCCTCGTCGTCCCATTGCCGGGTGGCGCGCACGATCGGCGTCGGGAGCCGGCCGGTAGCGGTGTGGATGACGTTGCAGTCGCACGGTCCGAGGCGGTTGTGGGCGAGGACGACGAGGTGCGAGTCGCCGCGCCACTCGCGCAGCACGGTGACCTGCTGCCACAGTGCAGTCAGCGGGTCGGGTGGCAGGGGGACGGATGCGTTGGCCGCGGACAGCGGTTTGCCGGCGTAGTCGGCCGCGGCGACTTCGGGGTCGATCAGCGATCGCGCCTCGACTATCTGATCGCCCGTCAGGCCCACCCCGGCGCGCCGTAGCGCGTGCTCGGCGGCCGTGTAGCGGGCGGTCTGCCACCGCTCGGGCGACGCGGCGTCCCATACGCCTGCCATCGATCGCACCGCCCGGGGCTGAAGTTGTAGAAGGTCGCGAGCGTGACCTGCCACGCGACCGCGCCCATCGGTGCCGAGCGGAACGCGAAGTAGGCCGGGGCGCGATCGGTCACGCCGAGCTCGGCGGCCTGCCGGGCGGATTCCGGGACGAGGTAGATGAACCGGTGGCCCGCGTTGATGGCGAGGCTGATGTCGCGGACGGCGGTGATGTTCATGTGTGGCTCTCAGTTCGGGAGTTCGGCGGTGGAGGTCGGCCCCGCCCGGCCGAAGGTGTGGCCGGACATCGTGGAGCCCAGGTAGGCCGGTGTGGACTCGGCCGGGATGCCGATGCGTTCGAGGTCCAGCGCCTGCACCCCAACGAAGTGGCGGTGCAGGCCGCGGCCGGCGGGCGGTGCGGCAGGGAGGAAGCGGGCCGCGCGGACGCCGTCCGGCAGCTGAACGGCCCCTGCGGGCAGGCCCGAACCGGCATCGTCGCCGGCGCCATCTGCCGCGGCACCGCGCCCGCCGGAATTTCGCTTCTGCGCGATGTCGCAGGTCGGATGCGGTGCGGCGCATGCCGGGCGCCCTTCGCGCCGACGTGGCCGAGGTCCTCGGCATCCTCCTCGCCGATGACGACCCCGCGCACGTCGCTCTCCGCCTGCAGATCCCCCACCTGAGCGTGCACGCCAGCTGCACATGCGGCTGCGGCACCACCTACTTCGGCCTCGACCGGGGCGCCGTCGAACCGCCGCCCTCCGAACCCGGCACGAGGGTCGCAGCCCAGGCGCTCATCCACACCACGGACGGCACCTGCCCGGGAGAAGTCCTCGCCTTCACCACGTCCGGCTACCTGTCCTGGCTGGAGGTCAGCTCGTGGGACGACGACACCGACGTCACCCTCGGCCTCGCCCGCCGATCGCTCCACCGCTGACCCTCCCTCCCCACCCGAATCCCCGCGAACGCAACCACCGGGCAAACCGGCCGGGCGCGCGCGGCCCGGCGGCTCCCAGGGCGGGGCCGTCCCGGGGCCGGTGACAGAGAGACAGGTTCCATCGGCCCGACGGCACCCGGGAACGGGTACCGACGACGCCTTCAGCCGCTGCTTCGCCCGACTGATCCGCTGCGCCATCGTCGCCTCGGGAACGAGGTAGGCCGCCGTGATCTGCGCAGTCGTCAGACCCCCGACCGCCCGCAGCGCCAACGCAATCGTCGAAGCCGGCGTGGGTGCCGGATGGCGCCTGACGATCCGCGGCCCTCCCCCGGGACCAACTGTTCTGAATCTCCTCGGCATTCAGGTCGGGAACTGACCTCAATGCCCCCTAGCGTAGCTCTTGACCGACAGAGCAGAACCGACAGAAGGCGGACACCTTGAGCGAGATCCGGACCACCGACAAGCCCACCACCGCGCCCACCGGCGAGCGGGCCGACCTGCTGGTGGCGCTGGCCAAGCAGCGTCACTTCCTGCGCTTCACCACCCGTGACCTGACCGACGAGCAGGCCGGCCGGCGGACCACCGACAGCGAGCTGTGTCTGGGCGGACTGATCAAGCACGTCGCCTCGGTCGAGCGGACCTGGGCAGCCTTCATCCTGGAGGGCCCGTCGGCGATGCCCGACTTCACCGCCATGACCGAGGCCGACTTCGCCCGCCGGGCCGACGAGTTCCGGATGCTGCCCGGCGAGACCCTCGCCGACGTGCTGGCCGACTACGAGGAGGTCGCCCGCCGCACCGACGACCTGGTCGCCACTCTCCCGGACCTGGACGCCTCCCAGCCGCTGCCGAAGGCCCCGTGGTTCGCCGACGACAGCTGGTCGGCGCGCCGCGTCCTGCTGCACGTCGTCGCCGAGACCGCGCAGCACGCCGGTCACGCCGACATCATCCGCGAGTCCCTGGACGGCGCGAAGAGCATGGGCTGACCCCGACCAAACGTGCGCGGCCCCGAGCGCAGCCGGCGCAACGGGGCCGCTCACGGGCACGGCGGCGGAGACGGGACGGCACGTTCCCGGGCCGAGCAGTCGGCGGTGCCTAGCGGCCCGCGGCTACGTCGCGGGCGTCGGCGTCCGCCAGGTCCAGGGCTGCCAGGGCCTTCTTCACGTCGTCGTCCGCTGCGGAGGCCGGCCCGTCCAGCACGTCCCGGGAGTAGTGGAGCACCGCGATGTCGGCTTCGGAGAAGTCGTGGTCCCAGCGGTGGAAGGCCTCGCTGACGTGGTCGGTGCCGAGGAGGACCTTCGCGGCCTGCGAGTGGATGTCGCCCCGGTTCTGCTCGTACGTGCGGAAGGTCTGGTACCAGACGGCCGTCGCGAGGAGTTCGCCGCGGGAGACCGTGTGTTGTCCGTCGGTGAATTGCTTCCGGAGTGCCGCGTCGGCCGCCAGCAGGACCGCGGACGCATTCCTGTCCACGGCCGCGAAGTGCGAGCGGTCGGCCGCCGTGGTCCCGGTGGCCGCGGCGGTCGGCTGTGCGGTTCGCCCGGCCGGGGCCGCCGTGCAGGCGGAGAGCAGGACGACGCTCGCGGCAGCGGCCAGAAGAAACGCTCGGGGCACGGTCAACCTCGTGGCAGGGGGCGGGGCGGAGGAGTTCCGCGCGAGCGTAGCGGCGTGCGGATCATGGCGGCCAGCGGATTTCACCTACGCCCGCGCCTCGGCGCTCGGGCGCAGCCCTACCCACGCCGGGGGCGGGACGGCCCCCGGAACCCGTGTGATCGGCTGCGGTCCGGCGGCGAGGATGCGGGAGTCCGGGCATCGCAGGTCCGGGCATCGCGAGGGGGAGGCACAGTGGGTCAGGGAACGGTGGCGCTGAGGGCGCGGCGGGGAGCATGGGCCCGTCATGCGCACGGTGCTGCGGCAGGAGGCGCAGCGGGTGGTTCTGGTCGACCGGGTGGCGCTGCGGCCCGAGGCCGAGAACGAGGACGTGCGTACGGTCGATCTGCGGGACGCGGAGGCTGCGGAGTCCGCGCTGGCGGGCGCCGATCAGGTGCTCCAACTCGGCGGTGTGGCGGACGAGGCGCCGCTCACCGACCTCCTCGGACGTCAATGTGCTCGGCACCCACCACGTGCTGGAGGCGGCGCGACGTCTGGGCATCGGACGGGTGGTGCTGGCGAGCAGCAACCGTGTGACCGGCTTCTACCCGGTCGCTGTCCTCGCAGGGCTACCAGGGACGCTGACATGACTGTCCATCAGCGGAACTGCGCCCCCGTGCCGGTGGCCTGCATGCGATCGTCGGCCACGGGCTCAGGCGACGTCCACGGCGGCGACGCACTGCAGGACCTCTCCGCGGTCCCGCGCGGCTGCGAGGCCGTCCTCGAAGACGTCAGCTCGGCGCGCGGGTGCCAGCCCGCCGGGCTCGGCCGGCACGGATCTCTCAGATCTCAGAGGGATGGCGGGTGGCCTCAGGCTTACGGCGTGCTCAGCCACGCGCTGATGCGGGCCATCGCGGGAGAGTCGGAGGCGGACGCAACGTCCTGAACCAGATCGGCTGACGAGACGGCGCGTAGCGCTTCCGCATGCCACGCTCGCATAGGGCGCATATGCCATATTTCGGGCATGCCCCCGACGGAAGGCATGTCATGAAGTTCGCAGTCATCGGCGGTACCGGGCTGATCGGGTCGCAGGTCGTCAAGAATCTGAACGCCGCCGGGCACGCGGCGGTACCGCACTCGCAGTCCACCGGAGTCGACGTCATCAGCGGCCAGGGACTGGACGAGGCGGTGGCGGGAGCCGACGTCGTCGTCAACCTGACGAACTCCCCGACCTTCGACGAAGCCTCCCCGGCGTTCTTCCAAACCTCGATGGACAACCTCCTGGCCGCGGCCCAGAAGGGCGGCGTCGGCCACTTCGTCATCCTCTCGATCGTCGGCGCGGACCAGGTGCCGGAGCTGGACTACTACCGTGCCAAGGTGCTCCAGGAGAACATCCTCGCGGCCGGACCGATCCCCTACTCGATCGTCCGGGCGACGCAGTTCATGGAGTTCATGGACGCCGTCCTGTCCTGGACCGCCGACAGCGACACGGTCCGGCTGCCAGCCACGCCGATCCAGCCGATCGCCTCCAAGGACGTGGCCAACGCGGTGGCAGAAGTCGCCGCAGGCGCCCCGCTGGATGGCATTCACAACATCGCCGGCCCCGAGATCTTCTCCCTGGACGAGCTGGGCAGGATCACCCTGTCCCGCAAGGGCGACAACCGTACCGTCGTCATCGACCCCACCGCCGGCATGTTCGCCGTCGTCAAGGGTGATGTCCTCACCGACAAGAACGCCCACCTCGCCCCCACCCGCTACGCCGACGGGCTCTCCTGACTCGCTCACGCCGTCTCAGGCGCGCAGGCAGCAGAGAGCCAAGCCCTGGCCCGTCGTGGGTGATGACAAGAACTCGTGGGAGTCAGCCACGAGCGAGTGGCTGGCGCGCCGCGGCAGCCGGTGCGGTTGGTCTGTGGCATCACCGGGGCGGGCCACTGGTCGCCACGTCGCTTGCCCGGCCGAGTGGCTGGTTGCGGATCAGCGCGGCCGCCGGTCCCGGGACAGCCGGGCGGGGTCGGCCTCGGTCGCGGCCGTCGTGTGGTCCAGCTGCCAGCCTTCTCCGTACGCTGCGGCGAAGGAGTCTGCGCCCAGTGCGGCCCGCGCGCTGCGGGTGAGGTCACGCACCTGCGGGTCGGTGCGGTCGTGCGTGCCGCGCAGGCGAGAGGCTGCCCCGAGCCGGACTGCGGCTTGGTGATGCAGGTCGAGTGCGTCGGCGAGGGCGGCCGTATGGACCGCCACGACGGCCAGGACGGGCAGGTCCCGGGTCCGCAGTGCCGCCGCGTGGGCCATCCGTCAGCGCCTTCTGCGCGCCGGTCGGGTTGCCCGTTCGCAGGCGGAACGAGGCGCGTGCGGTACCGATGAGCGTCCGTGCGTGGTCCCCGGGGAAAGTGGGCCGCGTCGGAGGTCCGGCCCAGCATCTGCCAGTACCAGGTCAGATCCAGGGCGAGCGAGAGGGCTCCGGGGGCGTCGTCGGTGTCGCATCGCCGGCGCAGTGCGGCGAGCGTGTTGTCGTACTCGGCGCCGATCACGCGCACCGCTGCCGACTGGGCGGGCCCGCGCAGCTGGGGGTCGTAGCGGGCCATCAGACCGGCGAAGTGTCCGGCGGCCAGGTCACGGACGGTGCCGAGGTCGTCCGTGCCGGCCAGCCGCTCCGTGCCGTACTCCCGCAGCGTCTCCAGCATCCGATAGCGGCCCGGCTCGGGCGCCAGCTGCAGCAGCGACCGGTCGACCAGGGCCGCGAGCAGGTCGGGGACGTCAGAGGTCGGCACCACCGTACCGGCGCAGACGGCGGCGGCCGAGGCCGAAGTGACACCGCCGGGCAGGACCGAGACGCGATCGGCGACCGTGCGTTCGTGCTCACTGAGCAGGTCCCAGCTCCAGGCGATGACCGCGCCGAGGCTCCGATGCCGGGGCAGCGCGGTCCGGCTGCCGGTGGTGAGCAGCCGGAACCGGTCGGACAGCCCGTCGGCCAGCTCGGGCAGCGACAGCGTCCGCAGCCGGGCCACGGCCAGTTCGAGAGCCAGCGGCATCCCGTCCAGGGCGCGCACCACCTGCCGGGTCTCGGGCAGCGTCGCCTCGTTGACCTCGAAGCCGGGGCACACGGCTGCGGCCCGCTCGGCGAACAGGCGTACGGCCTCTGCCCTCCGGGCCTGCTCGACATCGTCGCCGGGGCCGGGCAGTGTGAGCGGGCCGAGCGGCACCAGCGCCTCGCCGTCGACCGCGAGGGGCTCGCGGCTGGTGGCCAGGACGCTCAGCCCGGGGCAACGCGAAAGCAGCGCCGTGATCAGGTGGGCCACGGCGTCGATCAGGTGCTCGCAGTTGTCCATGAGCAGCAGGCTCTCCCGGCCACCGAGCCGGCCGACGAGTACGTCCACTTCGTCGCCCTCGCCGCGGGTCCGGGCCTCGATCGCGCCGCCACGCAGCCCGGTCCCGGCGAGCAGGGTCATGCCCACCTTGGCGGGCTCGGTGACCGAGGCGAGGTCGATCATCCAGGCTCCGTCGCGGTACGCCTGGCTCCGGCGGCGGGCGGCCTCGATCGCGAGCCGGGTCTTGCCGGCACCACCGGGGCCGAGCACGGTGACCAGACGCCCCGCGGCGAGCAGCGCGTCGATCCGGGCGAGGTCGTCGCGGCGCCCGACGAAACCGGTCAGCGGCGCGGGCAGGTGGCCGGCCGCGGTCCGTGAGGGGCCGGCGGCCGGGGCCGGCTGCTCGGCGCGCAGCAGGCGCGCGTGGCGCTCGCGCAAGGCGGCGCCCGGGTCGGTGCCGAGTTCGGCGGCCAGGGCTTCGCGGACCTGCTCGTACCGGGCCAGTGCCTCGGCCCGGCGGCCCTGGGCGGCGAGCGCGTCCAGCAGCAGCGCGGCCGCCCGCTCATGGACGGGGTGGTCGGCGAGAAGTGCGGTCAGCCGGGCGGCGGCGGCATCGGCACGGCCCAGGGACACCTCGGCGTCGGCGAGGCCGACCACGGCCTCGACCGAGGTGTGGGCCAGCCCGGTCGCGACGGCGGGCGCCACCGGGGCGACGGCCGTCGGCTCGGTGCCCGGGTGATCGCTCCACAGTGCCACGGCCTCGCCGAGCACGGCCGCCGCGGCATGACGGTCGCCGGCGCGCAGACGGTCCCGGCCGACGGCGGCGAGCTGCTCGAACCGCAGCGCGTCCACGTCGGACGCGGCCACGTGCAGCCGGTAGCCGCCCGTGGCCTGCGTGACGTAACCGGCCGAGCCCAGGGTCCGGCGCAGCCGTGAGACGAGGGCCTGCAAGGCGTGGGCGGGGTCGGCCGGCGGCTTTTCGGCCCAGATCGCGTCGACCAACACGCCCGGTGGGACCGGGCGACCGCCGGCGAGGGCCAGCCGTACGACCAGAGCCTGCAGCCGCGCCCCCGCGACGGGCAGCACGGCGTCGCCGCGACTCGCCCGGAACTCGCCGAGCAGCGTGATGTGAAGCCGCGTGTCGCCGTCCATTCCCCGATCTTCCGCTACGCGGGCATGGGTCCCCAAACTGCGTTGACCCGGCTTCCGGTTGGCACGACTGCGTCAGCGCCGTGTGAGCCCCGTGTGAGCGGCCCGCGTCACCGTTGGAGTGCCTGCCTTTCCGCAGGTGACCGACCGTACTTCGCCGGGCGGTCCGATCCCTTGAGGAGCCGGCATCATGAACAGCCCTGTCACGATCATCGGCGCCGGACTCGGCGGGCTCGTCCTGGCCCGCGTCCTGCACGTCAACGGCATCCCGTCCAGGGTCTACGAGGCCGACCCCGCCCCGGACGCGCGCAAGCAGGGCGGAATGCTCGACATCCACGACTACAACGGGCAGCTCGCCCTCCAGGCGGCCGATCTGACGGACGAGTTCCACGCCATCGTCGTCGAGGGCCGCCAGACGATGCGGGTCCTCGACACGGACGGGACCGTCCTGATGGACAGGGCCGACGCGACGGCGGCCGCCCCGAGGTGATGCGCGGTGCCCTGCGACAGATGCTGCTCGACTCGCTCCCGGCCGGCACCGTCCGGTGGGACCACAAGGCCGGCGGCGTCCGTGCGCTCGGAAAGGGCGGCCACGAGGTGACGTTCGCGTGCGGGTGCACCGTGGTCACGAGCCTGCTGGTCGGCACGGACGGCGCGTGGTCACGGGTCCGCCCGCTGCTCTGCGACGCCATCCCCGAGTACGCCGGCACCTCGTTCGTCGAGACCTACCTCTTCGAGGCCGACACCCGGCACGCCGCCGCCGCGAAGGCGGTCGGCGGCGGGTCGATGATCGCGCCCTCGCCGGGCAAGGAGATCTCCGCCCACCGGGAGAGCGGCGCCACCCTGCACACCTACGCGCAACTCACCCGGGAGCGGGACTGGTTCGCGGCCATCGACTTCACCGATTCCGCCGCGGCCGCCGCGCGGATCGCGCAGGAGTTCCAGGGCTGGGCGCCGGAACTCACCGCGCTGATCACCGACACCGACACCGCACCGGTACTGCGCCCCCACTACGCCCTGCCGACCGGGCTCCGGTGGGACCGGGTGCCGGGCGTGACCCTGCTCGGCGACGCCGCACACCTCGCGGCCCCGAACGGCGAGGGCGCCAACCTGGCCATGCTCGACGGCGCCGAACTCGGCAAGGCCCTCGCCGCGCACCCCGACGACGTCGAGGCCGCGCTCGGCGCGTACGAGGAGGCCATGTTCCTGCGCCCCGCCGAAGAGGTCATGTTCGACGGCGCCGAGGTCCAGAGGATCGACTCCGGGGCCAACACGGCGCAGAGCCTGGTCGACATGATCAACGGACAGACACGGTGAGCCCCCTGTACGACGTGGCGATCGTCGGGGCCGGCCCGGTCGGTCTGTTCCTCGCCTGCGAGCTCGGCCTGGCGGGCTGCTCCGTCCTGGTGCTGGAGCGGGAGCCGACGCTCCGCTCCCCGTGGAAGGCGGATCCACTGGGGATGCGGGGCCTGTCCGCCGCGTCGGTCGCGGCGTTCCACCGCCGCGGCATGCTGCACCCGCTGCTGACGGCCTCGGGCGTCGCCGACGTCCCCGGTGCGGACTCCGACAGTGACGAGCCGCAACCCCCGCGAAGCGCGGGCCACTTCGCCGGCATGATGCTCGATCCGGCCGACGTCGATGTCACCGCCCTACCGTTCCGGTTGCCCGGCCCGGCGTCCGAGGGCGTGATGACGAACCTCGAAGCGGTCGAGACGGTGCTGTCCGAGCGGGCGGCCGAGGTCGGTGTGGAGGTCAGACGCGGCGTCACCGTCTCGGGCGGCCGAATCCGTCGTCAGCCCCGCCGACCTGCTGCACATCGACCGCCGCAACGTCGCCTACCACCTGCTCACCTGGGCACTCGTCCTCGGCATCGGCGTCGGCCTGCTCAACGGCATCGTGTACGGGCCGCTGCGCGACTTCGAGGTCGGCCTCGTGTTCGGACTGGAGGCCGCGTTCGGCGCCGGGCTCGGCTACGGACTCAGCCTGACCGCCTGGGGCCAGTGGGTGGCACTGGCCCGCATCTGGCTGCCGCTCACGGGGCAACTGCCCTGGGCGCTGATCGCCTTCCTGGACGACGCCCACCAGCGCGGCGTGCTCCGCCAGGTCGGCGCGGTCTACCAGTTCCGCCACGCCTGGATCCAGCGCCACCTGACCCGCAGCCACCAGCAGCGCCACGGCCGCCGACAGCGCCGACGCGGCCACCCGACGGAAGGGACACGATGAGCGCCGAATCCCGTACGCACCGCCCGAGCAGGCGCACCCGGCGCGCGGCCGTCGCCGCAACCGCCACCGCCCTCGTCGGCACCCTCGCCACCGCCCCCGCGGCCGCCCGGCCCGCCGCCCCCACCCTGCACTACACCTGCTTCTTCCCGACCATCGGCGGACAAGCCATCACCGCCAGGATCTCCGCGGACATCCCGGCCACCCTGCCGGCCGGCGAGTCCAGCCCGGCCTTCGCCATCCGGGCGGCCGCCACCGTCGAGGCCTCCTTCACCCTCGGCCTGCGCTACGTCCTCTGGGTACGCACCATCGAAGGCTCGGTCGACGCCGAAACCCGCGTCCTCGCCCCGCAGGACGAGACCGCCGTCCCCGTCCACCTCACCATCACCCGCACCGCCGTCCCCGCCTCCGGCGCCTTCGAAATCCCCGCCACCGGCAACGCGCCCCGGCTCTCCTTCACCCGCCCCGGCACCGGACGCGTGACCGCCGGCGACTTCACCCTCCACCTCGTGCCCAAGGACGCCGAGGGCAACCTGGCCGGGCCCGGCCAGGTCGACGTCCCCTGCACCCTGAACGCCGGCCAGGACAACACCGTCGCCCCCTTCGAGGTCACCCCCGCGAAAGCATCCCCCACCCCGTCCCCCACCGCTCCTTCGTCCGCCCCGGCCCCGTCCTCGCAAGCCCGGCCACCACCCCACCCGGGCCGGACGCCTCTGCCGTCGCAACCACCGCCTCCTCCGGCATCACCCCGCCGGCTCCTCCACCGCCAGCGTCCGCCCCCACCACGTCCGCCCCCACCGCGACCGGCGCCCCGAGGGCGCCAACCGCCCACCCCCAGGGCGCCGGCCTGGTCACCGCCGCGATCGCCGCAGCCATCGCCGCTGCCATTGCCGCTGCCGCCGTCCTCCACCGGCGATCCAAGCGCCGTGGAGCATCCGAGCCCTCGTCCTGACCATCCGCGATACTCGGCCACACCCGGCCCGACGAATGCCCCCGTTGTCGGAGCGCGCCGATTGCCCACGCAGCATCGACAGGATCAGTGCCCATCGCGCGTGGAATCGCGCATTCCCACAGGACCCAGTGCCCGTCGAAGCGCGGGCCCCACACCGGCACTGGCCTGACCTGCGGGCGTTGTGGGCTCGCCGCGTCGTCGTCCGGAATGACAGGCACAGCACCCGACCGACGGGCGCCGGAGTACTCGAGCGGGAGGTAGCCCGGTCCCTGGGACGGGTGTTGTGGCCAGTGCCTACCTGGACGGGATTGCTTCGAGTAGGGCCAGGACCTGTTGGACGATGCAGCCTTCTTGTTCGACGGGGTAGCCCCTGCGAAGGCAGCCTGCAGCCAGCGCGGCCGCAGGTGAGAGGAGCATGGCGCGCAGGTCACCCCACACGGGGCGCACCGCGTCCACCATCTGCCGGTGGCAATAGCCCTCCGGCTGCCCACCCCTGCCCTCCAACCACCCCGGCACAGGCATCGCGTCGCGCACGACCGCCCACTCCGCGTCGCTCATGTCGGACGGATACCTCGGTCGCCTGTGCGGCCGGTTCCCGGCGTTCCCGAACCGGTGAGCGAGACAATCACACTCACGAGCAGCCGAGTTGGAGTCGGCGCATGCGAGGGCGCACAACTGCGGCAACAGGGCCTCCTGGCGCGCTCATGGTCTTCGACAAACCCGAGCTGCACCAGAGGCCCTGCCTTCATGCAGGGCACGCCACAAGATCACCCGACCGAGTCGCCACAATCGAACGGATGCTCACCAAGATCGGTACGACAATGGCTTCCAAGGGTCAAACACCTGTTCCCTTGGCCAAGATCGTGGACAGTCACGAGACGGGTCTAGCGCCGGCTGGCAGCCACCTTCGTGGCGCCGACACAACGGTTCGAGCCTGCCCACCGAGGGACAGACAGACACCTGACCTGGGAAGACTTGACCCTACCTTCGGATTGGGAATCGCTTCTCAGCACCGTCAATTCGCTGACCCTGGGGCTTGCTTCGGAGTGGCCGGTGGCGTTCGCCGCCGAGGCGATAGGCAGGCGGACACCACTCGTGATGCTGCCGAGCGTCAACTCCGCGCTGGCGGCGCGTCCGTAGTTTGGAAGAAGCGTCGAGACGTTGCGCGGGGCCGGCGTGCGGGTGCTGTACGGGGAAGGCGAGTTCGTGCCGAAGGCGCCGAAGGAAAGCGATCGGGCGGCGTACCCGTGGGAGGTGGCGCTGGGGGCGGTGGAGCAGGCCTGGGTGGTGGAGTCGGGGCTATAGTGCAGGCGTTCTGGGGACAGTCGGTAAGGCCGTGCCCCGACCGCATCGCCGAGGAGGCCGTCCGATGGGACCCGTCACGCTGATCACCGGGGGCTCGACCGGCATTGGTGCCGCCACCGCCCGCGCCCTGCTCAAGGAGGGCCACCGGGTGGCCGTCACCGGACGGGACGCGGACAAGCTGGCCGCCTTCGCCGCCACGGCCGGAGCGGGCGAGCGGCTGCTGACGATCACCGGAGACACCAGCGACGAGCACGACGTCGCCGCCGCCGTGCGCCGCGTGGTGGACACCTGGGGCCGGCTGGACAACGTCATTGCCAACGCCGGGTTCTCGCTGCCCGGGAACCTGGAGAGCCACACCCCCGAGGACATGCGGGCCATGGTCCTCACCAACGTCCTGGGCCCGGCGCTGCTGGTGCGGGAGACCCTGCCGCAGCTCAGGGACTCCAAGGGCCGGATCGTGCTGATGGGTTCGGTCGCGGGAGTGCGCCACACGCCCGGCAACCTGTACTCGGTCACCAAATGGGCCGTGCACGCGCTGGCCGAGAACACCCGGCTGCTGGTCGGCCAGGACGGGGTCGGCGTGACCGTCGTCGCTCCCGGGGTGGTGGACACCCCGTTCTGGGACGAGCGCGGCGGCAGCCCCGAGACGGCGCTGACTGCCGAGCAGATCGCGAACACGATCGTCTTCGCCCTCAACCAGCCTGCGGGCGTGGACATCAACCACATCACCATGCGGCCGACCGGGCAGCTCGGCTGAGCATGCTGTTAGAAGCGATTCCCAATCCGAAGGTAGGGTCAAGTTTTTCCCAGGTCAGGTGCCTGTCTGTCCCTCGGTAGGCATACTCGAACCGTTGTGTCGGCGCGGGACTGGCCCCGCAGTGTCCTGGCACCCGAGTTGTGCGGGAGGCCCCACTTCCATTGCCCAGCTGGTGCGGCACAGCGCGATCACCGTATGTGAGTCACGGATCACCTCGCCAGATCCTGCGCTCAGCCACCGAGGGAAGTGCTCAGTCACACAAGATCGAGATCTACAGCTGGAGTATTAGGGCCTGTGTGAGGTTGTGATCAATTGAGTGGTCGCACGAGGTCGTCTATCCAGATCATCGAGGCGCGGAGGTAGAGGCCTGCAAGGTAGCTC
>NZ_JBFBJZ010000063.1:0-44708 GCF_040686255.1 Kitasatospora sp. NPDC085879
GACACCCGACCCCCTTGACCGACAACAAGCCCGATCCTGGCAGCCGGAACCATCCGCCATCACCGCTTTGCGGATTTCCCAACGGAGTCCTTCAGGACGGGGAGGATGTCAAGCGAAGCGTCCGCTCCAGCTGTCCTCGGCCAGCTCCGCCAGGGCGTGCTCCTCCTGCGGGGAGAGCAGGTCGACGAAGGTGTCCCAGCGCGCCAGCTCCTCTAGTTCCGCTCCGCTGGCCGGCTCGATTCGGGCGGTCTGGCCTTTGCCGCCCCCGGAGGCGGCCAGACGCAGGACGACGCGGCCGCGGTCGTCGACGTCGGCGGTGTGCCAGTGCAGGGCGCGTCGCCGGGCCAGGCTGAGATTGAAGACGTAGCCGAACTCCGGGTCGGGGGACGGCCCCCCGCCCACGACTGGCCGGATCCACAGCAGGTTGGCGTCGTCCTCGTCCTGGCGCCAGTGACGGGCGAGCGCGGCCCGGAAGGCCTCGGTGCCGTCCGGGTTGGTGACGACGATCTGGGCGCCAGCGTCGAGTGGATCGCCGGTGGCGGTGTGGGCGCCTTCGAGCAGGGCGGTGAGCTGGTTGGTCCAGGTGTTCATGGTGTTGTCCCTTCCGTGGGTGGGGGGTCAGATGCCGACGACGTCGGTGACGGGCTTGCCGCCGAGGTGGGTGATTTTCTTGTCGGCGAAGAACTTCAGGAGCTTGTCGCGGGTGTCCGCGCTGCCGCACAGGACACGACTGGGCGCCTCCGAGCCGAGCAGGTCGATGCCGTCCCTGAACATCACCTCGTTGGAGCCGGAGCTGAACTTCGCGATCTTCATCGGGTCGCTGGTCTGCCCGGAGGTGCTCTTCCCGTTGGCGGTGTGCAGCGTGCCGAAGTGGTCGCCGTTGTAGGCGTAGTAGTCGCTGCGCTTCATCAGCACCGCCGGGTCGTCCCAGACCAGACGGACACCGTGGCCGATGCCGCCTCCGGTCGGCTTGTCCTTGACGCGCAGGAAGACGCTGTTGGCGCCGCCGGAGAACTTGTCCTGGCTCTCGCTCATGCCGACGCCCTTGCTCGTGCCCATGACGGCGCGGCGCTCGGTGGAGGCGAGCACTCCCGTCGCGAACAGGGTGGTGACGTCTCCGCCGCCCATGCCGTGCACGAGGCTGCGCCCCCGCCAGGCGCTGGTGAAGGCCTCGGGGTTGCCGGTGACGTCGAAGCGGCTCCATGTCAGCCACCCACCCGACTTGGTCGGGGTCGGCTGGTAGCCGGGACTCGCGCTCAGCGCGGCTCCGTCGGCGAAGCCGGCGGCCTGGCCCACGGCGTCGCGGACCACGGCGACGCGCTTGGGCAGGACGTCGTGGGCGGCCTGCAGCTGGAGCTTCTTCGCGAACGCCGACAGGCCGGCCTCGTCCATGCCGACGGCCTCGTGCGCGTGCGTGTGGAAGAGCTCCTGGACCTGAAGGTCCTCCAGCCCTCTCGCGACCTCCATCGCCTCCTTGACCTGTGGGTTCGATGCCAGGCCTTGTGCCTTGATGTTGTTGGCGAGGTACGTCCACTCGCCTTCGCTGGCCGTCATCGGCTTGTTCGCGAGGTGGAGCTGCTCGAGCCGGGAGACGAGCTCGGGCCCGTGGCCGGCCCCGGCGGGGGCGTGGACCTCGAGCTGGCCGCGCATGCTGAACTCGGTCTTCCCGGGCTGGTTGAGGCCGTAGGGCCGGTACACCGCGCTCCAGCCGTCGCCCATGTCGATGAGGTACTCCTTGCCCGTCGCCTTGGTGCGGGACTCCCCGTTCCAGGAGGCCTCGCCGGTGGCCGGGTCCAGGGAGGCGTTGATCCGGCTGGCGTCGCGGAGCTTCGCCGAGAGCTGTCCCGGCTTGGGGTCTTCGGCCGGTGCGGGCACCATCTCGGTGACGGTGGCCAGGCCGGTGTGCAGGTAGGGGGTCACCATGGGGATCTTCCCGCCGTCGGCGTAGGTCTGATCGCCCAGCCCGGGCTTCGCCTTCTCGGCGATCGTCTCCAGCTGCTCCAGGTAGTAACCGGTCATGACCGCCTCGTCGGCGGTGGCGCCCTGGGCGGCCGTGGCGACGGCGTTGACAGCAACCGTGATCTTGTCGTGGGTGGACTGCGGGACGTCCATGCCGTTCTTCAGCTTATGGTTCACCGACTTCGCCGCCTGGGCGACGAGCTCGTGCAGGTTGGCCTGCTCGTCGAGCTCCAGCCGGCCGGTGACCTCCTTGGTGACCTGCACCGGAACGAGCTTCTCCTCGGACAGCGCGAGCGCGTCCAGGAGCTTCTCCTCGGCTTCCTCGTTCACGTGGGCGAGCAGCACCTCGCGGGGGGTGCCGTCGGCGGAGTCGTAGGAGACCAGGGTGGCTGCTGAGTTGAGGAAGTCGGCGCCGCCGACCAGGACCGGCTCACCGATCGCCAGTCCCTTGGTCGGGGCCTCCGGCACCGGCGTGAGCGGTTGTTCGGCCGGATCCTCCTCCTCAACTGGTTCCTCTGGTTCCTCCTCTTTCTTGGGCTCTCGCCTGGCGGGCATCTCCCCTCCGGCGGCTCCCGGCCCCTCGGCGCCCTCCAGCCCGTCCGGCACGGCCGCCGGCGGTGGCTCGACCGGATCCCAGGCGTCTTCGCCGGGCGCCGGTGGCTCGTCCGTGGTCCGTGCCGTCCCGCCGCCGGTCGCTGCCGGCGGCTCGGCGGGCGCCGCGGGCATCTCGAAGCCGGCCATCGGCTGCGGCATCGCGGCGCCGGCCTCGCCTCCGAACGGCGCGTTGAACAGGTCCGCGATCAGCTGGGCCGCCTCGGCCGGGCCGGGCTGCTCGGCCACGGCCGCAGGTGCCGGCGGGTCCAGGGTTGCCGCAGTAGACGGGGCGACCGTGTACGACTGGTGCGTGGACTTGGAGTTCGTTCCCATCGAGGTCAGCTCCCGTGCTTGAGGGCGGCGGCGGAGGACAGCTTCAGCTGCTTGGTGAAGAAGTCGGCGAAGTCGCCGCGCAGCGTCGCCTTGCGTTCGCAGGCGTGGTCCAGGAACGCCTCGGCGATCTGCGTGTGCGTCACCTGAGCTGAGGGGATGCCGTGCTGCTTGGCGGCGCGGGCCCGCATCTTCGGAACCCAGTGCAGACCCGCCTTCGCGCCCTGGTGGGCGGTGTCGTGGAGCACGGCCCTCCACTGCGCGTCCGGGATCGCCTCGAAGGACTTGATGACCGGGTGGGCGACGGCCGGGTTCACCTTCACCCCTGCGGCCAGGCTGCCGCCCATGAACGCCGAGTACAGCTGCTGCTGGACCGGGACGGAGCCGTACCCGCTGTTCGGGGCGTAGCCGAGGTCGAGCTTGTCCTGGCCGAAGAACTTGAAGGCCTGACCGCGGTCGATGTTGACCAGGCCGCCCGAGGGCGTCTCGAGCATGTTTTGGGCGTGGCCGTCGTGGTCGCCGACCAGCCAGGCGCCGACGTGGTAGCGCACGATGGAGTCCACCTGGCCCTGCGTCCAGGAGGACGGACTGCCACCGAGCGTCTTTGCGCCCTTGACCATCGGCTGGATGCAGCCGGGCTGGCCGCCGATCGTCTTCTGGTAGACCGGCACCGAGGGGACGCCGCCCAGGTCCAGAGCATGGGAGGCCGCTGCCTCCGCGGCCGCGCGGGCACCGCCGGCCTGCTTGTCCGGCTTGAACAGCCACATCCCCCCGTCCGGGCCCTGGTGCAGGGTCTTGCTGTGCGCGCCGCCGAGCGCCGCAGACTGCGCCGGCCCGAACGACATCGCCTCGACCTGCGTGGACTCGACGCGCTTGGGCAGATCGGAGGCGTTGGCGCCGGCCATCTGCAGCGCCGCGACCAGCGCCTTGTTCTTCGCCGCGAACGCACCTTTGGGCGCTGCGGGGGTTGCCGGCTTGGGGCCGACGGGCTTCGGGACAGGCTTGGTCGGGGCGCCGGTGAGCGTGGGCCCCGTGCCCGTTGGCGAGGTTGCGGGCGCGGCGACGGAAGGGGCTGCAGGAGCCGTCGGCGCGGGCGGAGCCGCCGCGGCCTGCGCGGCCTTGGCAGCCTTCTTCTTCTCCGCTTGCTCTGCGGCGAAGTTGACCTGCGACGGGTCCAAGCCGGGGTGGAGGTGGCCGGTGATGAACTTCTGCACGTGCGCCCGGGAGGCCTTGCCGGCCGCGGTCATGCCGAGTTCCTCGGCGACTTCACGCAGGTGGGCGAGCTTCTGCTGCTTCGCCCACGCGTTGAACGCCTCCGTCTCCTTGTACGGGTTGACGAAGTTGTCCTTGTCCAGCCCGGGATGCTGCGCTGTCAGATCGGCCGGCGGCAGCGCCATGTGGCCTGCCCAGGCCTTGACCGTCATCTGCGCGTCGTACAGCTTGCCGGTGCTGGCTGCCCACTCGGCCGCGGTCTTGACCGCCTCCCCGTGCTGCTCCGGCGTCCCCTTCCCCAGAGGGGCGAGCGTGAGCGCACCGGTGGTGTCCTTGCCGATCTGAAGGTGGCCGCTCATCGCGGTGTCGAGGGCGCCGAGCTGAGCCTGCCGCTTCGCGATGCCCTCCTTGACCAGGTCGAGCGTGGCGGCGTCGGTGTTCGGACGGATCAGCTTGACCAGCTGGTGCCCGGTCACCAGGCCGGCTTCCTGCTCGGTGATCAGTCCGGCGTCGATCGCGTCCTTGGCCGCGAGCTGGGTGTTGTGGGCCTTCACCCAGGCCTTGTCCAGGTAGGCGTCGACGTCCTGGTGGGCCTTGGCCTTCGCCGCCTGCAGCTCGTCGCCCATCTCGGGGCACTCGGCGCCGGCCAGGTGCCGCTCGGCCTTCAACAGCGCCGCCAGCTGCTCGCCGTTCACGTCGACGGGCTTGGCCGGCAACCCGGCCATGGCCGCGGCGAACGCGGCCTGGGCCTGCTGGACCTGCTCCGGCGTCGCCTGCCAGCCGCCGCCCGAATACGGCATCGGTGTGCCCTCGAGCTGGTGGACATCCGCCAGCGTCAGCCCGCCGTAGGTCTCGCCGGCCAGCAGCTGCTGGTAGCGCTTGTGGGCGGCGGCCTGGATCGCGGCCTTGGACTTGATGTCCGGGTCGTAGGCCGGATCGAGCCAGTGCACCAGCGGGTGCTGCCCCTTGCCGGACAGGCCGACGAGCGCCGGGTGCTCGAAGCCCTTTGCCGCGGCGATCTGCCCAAGCTCCTCAGCCGGGAGCGCGGCGAGGTACGCCAGGGAGGCCGCCTTGATCTCCTTGAGCTTCTCGGCGATCTCCTCGTCCGAGGCGCCGGCGGCCTTCATGGCCTCCACCGCCTCGCGGGCGGCTTTGATCTGCTCGGCGAACTGGTCGAACTTCTCGACCGGGTCGTCGGGGACGTCCAGGAGGACCTCGTGGTCCTGGACCCCGCCGACGCCGATGAGCTGGGCGAGTTCCGTGGCCAGGACGAAGTTGGCGGCCGCCTGCACGTACTCCTCGCTGACGGCTTCACCGCTTCCGGGCTGGGCGTTGTCGTCCGAGCCGTCTGCGCCGGCCGGGGCGACGGTGTAGCTCTGGTGGCTGGCCTTGGAGTTGGTGCCCATCAGCCCTCCCCTCGCTCGGGGAGGTTCGGCAGCACCTCGGCGAGGAGCTCGTCGAGGACGAGCCCGGCGGCGTGAGCGAGGTCGACGGCGCCCTCGGGCACGTCGACGAAGTCGACGGCCACCGTGGTGTGCTGCCCGGCCCAATGATCCAGCAGTTCCGCGGTGACGCCGCCGGCCAGCAGCTCGCGCCACGGGTCGGCGGCCTCGAAGGCCAGCGGCACCCACGCGAGGTGCACCGGGGCTTGGGCGCCGGGGCGCAGGTCCAGGCCGACGACCGCCACCGGGTCCAGGGGCGCGCCGAGGGCCGGGTGCCAGACCGACAGCACGGCCAGGCGCCACTGGTCGGTGCTCTCGCCGGGGGCCGGGCCGGTGGCCGCGGGCGCAGAGTGGGGCTGTGACATCGGGACTCCTTTCCTCTTCGCCCCTCCATAGATGGCGGCCAAGGACGCGGTGTGACCGCGACCGGGACGTTTTCTCGAGTCACCGTCGCGGCAGGAGCGAGGACATGTACCGGACGGTCACGGCGAAGGCATCGCCGGGCCGCGCGTGGATGTCCTCACGCCCGTTCGCCGTCATCACCGCGCCGTGCAGCGCGTACTGGTGGGGGTTCTGGCTGATCAGGGTCAGCCGGTCGCCGAACAGCGCGACGGCCTGGGCGATGCGGTCGGCTCGGGACAGGCCGGTGAGCAGCACCGGCAGGTCCTCGGGAAGGTTCTCCGCCAGCCAGTACAGGCCCGGCAGCGCCCAGGAATCCCAGTTGCTGTTCTCGCGAACGGTCTGCAGGTTCACGGCGATGCCGGGAGCGGGGACGTCGTCGAACCAGGAGCGGTAGCGCTCCAGGTCCTCCAGCCGGTACCAGTACACGTTCGGCACCGCCACGGCGCCGGCCTCGTGGAACTCCTGCGCGATCATGAGGCACCGGCGCATGTTCAGCAGGTGCTCGACCCGCGGCCAGTTGCCGTAGATCGAGTAGTTCGGCGACAGGATCACGTCCCAGTTCTGCGAGGCGAGCTCCTCGACCAGGCCGTCACGGCGCCGATAGGACCAGAACGCCTCCACCAGCGGATCCTCGCCGTAGCCGACCAGCACCGCCTTCTGCTGCTCGCCGAGCCCGAGGACCTGGCGCGCGTCCTTGCCGGCGAAGCGCGGGTAGATGGTGTGGGTGTCGGGGCTGAAGACCCTTCGCAGGCCGACGCCGTACGCGGGCCAGCGCAGGCTGGCGTCCAGCGCGGTGATGGAGCTGCCGTCGGTCATGGGGATGAACGAGGGCAGCCGCGGGAGCTCGCCCTCGACGCTCAGGTCGTCGAAGGCGAGGGTGCCGCCGACGTCGTGCATCCAGGCGGCGATGTCGGTCCGGGAGCCGCAGCGGATCGGGCAGCTGCCGCAGGCACCCGCAGGGGCGCCGGCCTCGGTGGCCGCGCAGCCGCAGTAGCTGCAGTCGGCGTTGCTGCCCGAGCACAGCGGCTCGACGGTGGCCGGCCCGCCGCGGCCGTCCGGGCCCATCCAGAACGCGCAGCGGGTGCAGTCGCAGCCGCGGCCGGGCAGCGGAACTCCGACGGTGGGCATGGGCAGGGAGATGCCGGGCATCAGGCTGCTACCTCCTGGGAAGCGGGTGCGGTGGTGTCGGCGGCCAGGAACGGTTCGAGTTCGCGCAGCGCCAGGCGCAGCGACCCCTGGTCGTAGCGGCCGAGGTCGTGGCCGGTGCGCAGGTCGGCGAGCAGCGAGCGCAGCGAGTCGAGCGTGGCGCGGACGACGGCCTGGTCGACCAGCGGCCGCTGCTCCGTCGGCGTGCCCGAGGTCTGGACTCCGGACGGTTCACCGTCCGGCCCGGGCGCAGCGGCCGGCGCATCGGCGGCGCGCGAGGAGGACTGCGTGGTCGCGCTGTCGGCCGGCTCGAGGTCTTCCGCCTTGTCGCCGTGTTGCCCGTTCGCTTCCTCGCCGGCGGGGATACGGCTGAGCTTCGCCCGCCGGCCGGCGTTGGCGTTGTCGAACCGCGCGCCGGCGGCGTCGACGATGGCATCGACGTTGTCGAGGTCCGGCTCGGCCAGGCTGATGTCGACGGCGCTCGGCAGCAGGTGGAGCCGGCCGGTGTTCTTGAGGGAGGCCCAGATCCCGGCCGCGGCGTCCGCGCGGCCGCGCTGCAGCCGGGCGTAGCGGATCCGCGTGTTGAGCCGGACACCCGCTTCGTCCATCTCCTCGCTCAGGTCCCGCGGCAACTCGCGGAAGGCGCGCACGAGCTCCATCGCCTTGCGCTCGCTCAGCTGCAGGCCGAGCCGGGTGAGCACCTCGCTCCACGGAGCCGCGCAGCTTCGATCCCCGCTGCGGATCTTCTCCAGGGCCTGGAACCGCTCGACCGCGTCGGTGATCTCGTAGACCTCACGCGGCACGGGCTTCCCGGCGCGCAGCAGCTTGCCGACCAGGACCGCACAGCGCTGGTACATCAGCGCGACGGCCTGCTCGGCCGGCTTGAGGTCCTCCCGGGCGAAGTTCTCCACGAACCGCCAGGTGCTGCGCTCCTCGTCCGACAGCGGGCCGGGGCACACGATGGCGGGGATGGCCGCGAAGTGCGGGTTCTCCTCGAGGTGCAGGGCGCCCCAGCGCATGGCGCGCAGCCGGCGCTCCCCGGAGACCAGCCGCATGGCCGGCGCGCCGCCGCCGGCGCTCGGCGTCTCCTCGACGAGCACCGGCTCCAGGAGCCCGACCTCGCTGATGGAGGAGATCAGGTCGGCGAGCTCGACCGGCGCGGTCGCATCGCCCGGCTGCCGGCCCTGAGGCTCGGTGTAGGCGCTGCCCGGCCCGCGCAACGGCAGCATCACGAACCGCCGCTGCGCCAGGCGGGTGTGGCGCTGGAGGATCTCCGCCAGGTGGATCATGCTGACGCCGGCGGAGGCGGGCGCGAGGTCGGGGCTGAGATCGCTGGTCGTCGTCACGGTGCTGCCCTCCTTGTACGGGTGGTGCTGGTGCTCAGCTCTCGGCCTGCGGACGCAGGAACATGTCGGTGGGCGGCTGGTTGCGCAGCAGCGGCTTGAAGATCGGGGCGAACGGCCCCTGCTCCCGGAGCTTGGCCAGCGTGGTCACGCCGACGGACAGCTGCGCCGCCAGCGCCGACAGGCCGGGGTTGGCGCCGGTCAGCGCGCCGAGGTCGTTGGTGCGGGAACCCAGGACGCGCTGGGACGGATGGTCCAGCACGATCAGCAGCCGCGGGAAACGGGAGTAGGTGCTCTGCCAGGCGGGCCGGCTCCCGGCCGGGCGGCGGCGGACACGGTCGTGCTCCTGCGGGATGTAGTCGTAGTACCGCCCGTACGCGGCGACCTTGTCCGCGAGCCGGGTGACGGTCATCGTGCAGCGGTCCAGCTCGACGAAGGCCCGCAGCAGCGTGCGCCGGCCGTCGCCGGCGACGTGCGTGTAGTCCAGGACGGCGTCGGAGATGACGTGGTCGTCCTCGAAGCGCCGCTGGCCGTCCCGCATCCGGTGAGCGACCTCCGGCATCCAGTCCAGCGGCCCGCACTCGTGGCCCGCGTTCCGCGCGTGCTCCACCATCGCGATGCCGACCTCGTTCACCGCCAGGGTGTGCGCCTGGCGGGGCCCGGTCGCGGTGGCGGTGGTGGTGCGGTGCTGGCGGGTGACGCTCTCCTGCGAGCCGTCCATGTGCAGGTAGCCGTCCTCGGTCAGGAACCACAGGAACCGGGCATGGCGGGGGTTGCGGTGCAGCGCGCGCACCCGCTCGACCAGCCCGGCGCCCTCCAGACGCTTGAGCTGGTCCAGCAGATAGACGGGCCGCTGCGCCTGGGGCTGGAGGAGGCGGTGCAGCTGCTGGGTGGACATCAGCCGGTGCTGGTACAGCACGGTCATGGCCTGCTGGGCGAGGCGAGTCATCGTTGCGGGGCGGTGCAGGGTGGCGGCGTTCATCCCAGATCAGTGCTCCATGCCTCGTCGGCGTCGTCGGGGCGGTCGTACTGCGCCTGCTCGGGGTCGACGGCCGCGGTCGCGATCGCGCTGCCGGGCGCGCCCCCGGTTCGGCCGGGAGGCTGCCGGCGCGGCCGGTCGGTGGGCTCGGACTCGATGTCGCCGGCTGCGGCCACCCGCGCGGAGACCCTGACCGGGATCAGGTACTGGTTGACGCCGTCGAAGATCCGCTCGTCGAGGGTCTCCAGCTCGGCGAGGATCTGCCCGACGGGGCGCCGCTTCAGGTTGGTGTTCAGCGCCTCCTGCAGACGCCCGGCGCCGTCGGGGTTGTCGTAGAGGGCGTACGCCTCCTCGACGCTGGCGCCCCGCACCCGGAACGGGTCGGACATGCCGCTGCCCCGGTTGACGGACATCACGTAGTGGTAGGGCTGCAGCTTGACCACGGTGTTCGGGTCGACCGCCCCGCCCCACCGTTTGGTGACCAGCGCGGCCTCCTCGACGTCGGCCGCGGTGGTCGACAGGATCGACAGGTTCTGCAGCAGGCCGGCCCGGGTGGTCGGGGTCAGACGCTGCATCATCTGCGTCATCGCCAGCAGCTTGACCATGTACTTGCGCAGCTGCTCGGTGATCGCGGCCAGGTGGCCCTTGGAGGCGCCGTCCACCGCGGTGAGCTCGTCGATGAACGTCCAGAACGCCCGGCGCTGCGAGGGGTGGATGTTGCGGCGCGACAGGCCGGCCCGGAACAGGTCGTAGATCAACAAGCACGAGATGATCCGGTCGGTGTCGCTGCTGCCCTCCGGGCAGATGAACACGATCTTCCCCTCGTCCATCGCCCGCCGGATGTCGTACGTCGACTCCGGCGAGCCGAGGAACGCCTTCAGCGCATCGCTGCTGTCCAGACGCTCGATGATGTTCGTGACCACCGGCGCGGCCTCGCCGGGGTATTTGGGGAAGCTGTTGCGCCAGAAGGCCTGGAGGCGGGGCGGCAGGTAGGAGACGACGAGCTTGCGCCAGTCCTCGTCCATGAGGATCGTCTGGATCTGGAAGACCGTCGGCGCGAGCTCCGGGTGGCCGGCCTCGGCGAACCTGTACGACAGGTAGGCGAGGGACTGCACCGAGCGGGTCAGGATCGTCTTCGCGCGGCCGCTGCTGTCCCCCCAGTTCAGCGCGGAGGAGAAGGAGTCGACGATCGCTCCGACCACCTTCGGGATGTCTTTCGCCCGCCGGCCCTGCATCGACAGCGGGTTCCAGGACGCGACCATCGCCTCCGGGTCGGTGATCGACAGGTCGATCTCCCACAGCCGCTCGTACAGCCCTTCGTGGGACAGGAACCGCTTCGCCTTGCCCCAGCCGTCGCCGTGCGGGTCGAGGAACATCACTCCCTGGCCGCTGTGCGCGAGCGCGATCGCCTGGATCAGGGACATCTCCGTCTTGCCGTAGCCGGACTTGCCCAGGAACAGGCCGAACAGCACCCACCGCAGCGGCACGCCGACCAGGAACTCCCGGCCGTCGGCCCCGGTGGCGAAGCCCAGCGGCAGCAGGTCCCGCTGGCCGGTGTACTCGACCAGGTCCCCAGGCGGCAGCGGGACGCTCGCGTCCGGTAGCTTGGCGTGCGCGTTGTGGACCGTGGGCGGCTTGAGGAGTCCGGCGATCTCCGAGCCGTTGACCCAGCGCCGACGGCCGCGGGGGGAGAACTCCCCGGTGGCGAACCGCCGGTCGAACTGGTGCCGGTACAGCACCGAGTCGGCCCCCACCCGGTGCACGAGGAGGTTGAGGCCGACCTCCTTCCACTGGTTGTCGCCGCTCCAGACCTCCAGCGCCGTGATGATCTCGTCCAGAAGCATCCGCTCCCGGCCCTCGACCCGGGACGAGGCCCGCACCAGCAGCTGGAACGCGAAGACCGGTTCCTTCGGCTCGTGCGGCATGTACTTGCCCAGCACCGCGGTCATGTCGGCACGCACCGACAAGCCCTCACTGGAGACGCCGGCACCGCCGCGCCCGCCGGCGGAGGAGCCGGACTGCTTCACCTCTCGCGCCACCTGCGCCATCACGCCGCCGAGGTCGAGCGACCCGCGGCCGCCGTGCGGCATGCCGGGCAGGATCGGCTCGGCGCCGCGGCCGCGGCGGCCAGAACGGAGCAGCTGCTTGCGCCGGCGGTTGAGCTGCTCGGCGGTGACGGGGACCAGGTCGAGCACGACATCCGCCCGCTCCCCGTCCTCCTGGTTCACCGAGCTCAGCGCCGCGGTGATGCCCTGCAGGGGATCGGGCCGCAGGGGAACCCGCCGCAGTCCGAGGTGGTCGGGCATGGCCAGGGTGAGCTCGGCGCGGGCGACGAACTCCGGGCGAGGACCTACGCCGGCCTCCTCCGGTGCGTCGGCGGGTATCACGCCAAGCCTGGTGGGGGACTCGTCCTTAGGGCTGCGGCGCTTGGCCAGGGAGATGACGTTGGACCGGCTGCTGCTCATCAGGCGGCCACCCCGGTCGTCTCGAGGTCTGCCGGGCCCTCGAAGGTGATGGTGACGCCCGAGGCGGCGGTCAGCTCCCGCTCTGGGTCACGCAGCTCGCAGCCGACGTAAGCGTGACGGCTGATCAGGGCCAGAGTGCGGCTTCGAGCCTCCACCCGGTAGGAGGGCGGCCCGCCGCTCGAGGTCAGGCGGACTCGCACCGCGGTGGCCCTGCGGGGTGTCAGATGCCAGCGGGAGGCGCTCGCCTGCGCGCGGGCGAGCTGGTGGACGAAGCGCAGTATGTCCTCCTCTCCCGGGTCGAAGCCGGGTCGAGGCAGGAACTCCACGCCGGCCCGGTCGGCGAGCGCGCGGCGGGCCAGCAGCATCTGCCCGGCAGCGAGCAGGAGCAGCACCGGCACGGTGACCAGGACGATGCCGGGGAGATTGGCCGCCACGGCCGTCCCGGCGGACTGCGCGAGCTGAGGGGTGTGCGAGGCGGCACCGAGAATGGAGTCGATCACGTCGACGACGGTCATGCGGATGTCCTCTTCCGAAGGCCCGGCGCCGGTGCGCGGGGCGGAGCTGGCCTGTCGCCTCTCCATAGATGGCGGCGGGGAAGCCGGTGTGACCGTGACGACGAAGAACTTTCAGAAGTGCTGACGAGCCGTGGCCGCGTAGTACGGATAGCCTCCGGCGGCAGGGGCGGCTGACAGGAGCGGACGTGGACATCGAGGAGATGCTGGACCGGCTCGGCACAGTGATCGGGCCCCCGCCTGCGGACGGCGTGGTCCCGGTCCCCTGGGAGCTCGCGCCCGAGGCCCTCGGCTTCCAGCTGCCCGCGGACTACCGGGCGTTCGCCAACCAGTACGGGTCGGTCAGCATCAGCAACGAACTGCACATCTACACACCATCGGCAGGACCCAGTCCCAAGACCGGGCAGCCGCCCGGCTTCGAGGGATTCCTATACAACACGACGGACCCCTACGGATACTGCGCCTGGCTGGCCGAGGTCTACCGGGACGGGGACTACGAGGAGTGCCCGTATCCGCTGTTCCCGGCCGAGGGCGGAGTGCTGAAGTGGGGCAACAACTACAACTCCGACCATTTCTTCTGGCTGATGCAGGGCCCGGACCCGGACCGATGGCCGGTCGCCGCCAAGTTCCACTCGATGCGGGAGTGGGACCTGTTCGAGGGCGGCTTCCTGGCGTTCCTGTTGGCGGCGGTGACCGAACAGTACCCGTACCATGATGACGTCGTTCCGGGCGGGCTGAAGCAGGCCGGTGACGGCCGTGCATATCGCTTTCGGGGTGACTGGTCGAAGAACCTTCGGCAGTGAGCCCGCGAACGTGGTCAACGGCCGGCTCTGGGCGGCTCCGTTGTTCACCACTTCGGGAGGCACGCCTGCCTGGCTCTGTTCGATTGCAGCGGTCTCAAACAGCGGCATCGGTGCCCTCTGTCAGTCGGCTAAAAGAGACCGGCGCGCATGTGCTGCATGAGGTTGTTGAGGATGGCGCGGAGCCACGGGCTACGGACGGCGCAAGCGCTGCGGCAACTGGAATCGACCAGAAGACGGTGCGGAACGACCTCGCAGCTACAGGTGAGGACTTTTCCTCGCCTGTGTTGGGGCAGACGGCAAGACCTACACGGCCGTCCGCCCGGCACCCCAGTCCGACCCGTTAGACGGCTCGGACTGGCTTGATCCCGGGGCCGACGAGCGGCTCAACCGAGCTGCTCGCTGAAACGCCTATGCCCCGCCGTGCTGTTCGCGGCGGGGCACACGCGTGACCAGGATCAGCCGAACGCGGCGGCGGCCTTGTCGAACTCGGCGGCCTGCGACGGGGTGAGGAGCTTCGATACGCGCACCACGACCGGGCCGTGCGCGTAGTCGTACTCCATCATCGCCGGGAGGCTCTTCACGATCGCCTGGATGTAGTCGGCGCGCCTCTTCGCATCCTCGGCGTTGGCGAACACCTCGACCGAGCCGCCGAAGCCAACGTCCGTCGGGTCGTTGCTCATGACGTCGTCAGCCTTGACGCGCGAGTCCGTGAACGTGACTTTGGACGTGTACTGGCCGGGCCGGCCGAGCAGGTGGTTGCCGTCGGTGGCTTCGGTGACGACGGTGCCCTGCTTGGCGGTCTTCACGGCTGCGACGAGGGTGGCGAGGACGGCGGTGGCGTCCTTGGCCGGTGCAGTCTTCGGGGCGTCGGTCGTGGCGGCGGCACTGGCCGGGGCGGTGCCGGGGCCGGCGGGCGCCGCCGCGGGCGAGGACGAACTGCTGCAGGCGGTCGCGGTGAGGAGGGCGGCTGCCACGATGAGGGTTGCGGGTCGCACAGGGGTTCCTTCGTGCCGGGTGGAATGCTGCGCCACATGCTGTCAGTACGCGACGTGTTACCGGCTGGGAGGGCCGGTTCGTTACCCGGAGACGGGGGCAAGGGGAACTACCTCGATGCGAAAACTCCCGAGGTGTCAGGTCGACAGCCTTCTGACTCATGTGAACGGCCGCGTGCCCATCGATGGCAGCGAGTGCGTTCAAGCCGTAACGGGAGGGTCACGACCTGGCGGCTGGGAAGCTGAAACTGCCAGGCTGAGAGTCCGCGCCATCCAGCTAAGGAAGCCCTCCCGATGCGCCGCCACACCGCCGCCGCAATCATTTTCGCCGGACTCGCCCTCGCAGGCTGCTCCTCTGGCAACACTTCATCAGCCGCTCCGGCCAAGCAGCCGACCGCAGCGCCGAGCAGTCCCACCATCTCGCAGTCTTCCCCTGCGGCAGCCCCAAGTGCGGCGCAGACCTCGGGAGCCTCCGTGAGGTCCTGGTATCAGAGCGGCGGTAAGGACCTGATCGCCATGCTGACCAGTGACATCAACAACGTGTCCACGGACGACGACAGCCACGACAGCGACATGGTCAACACGGACTGCCTACAACTCACCGCGGACGTCAGCCGAGCGCAGGCGTATGCGCCGGTACCTGACCCGCAGGCGCAGAGCTCCTGGGGTTCTGCCCTCACCACCCTTCACCAGGGTTACATGGACTGCAACGGCGGTTTCAGTGACGGCGACACGGCGGCGGTCGGCAAGGGCGTCGCTGAGATCAAGTCGGCAGCCGCCGCCCTCGCCGATGTGACGAGTCATGCGAGTGGTAGCTGAGGCTGGCAACAAGCTCTTGCCGCTCCTCTGACGACACGCCCTCGCGCCGAGGTCCCGTCCTCGGACGGCCTCAACGATGACCAACTGCACGAGCGGGCCTGCTGGCACAGCGGCCCGCACGCCGGCCCGCTCCTCCCTGACGGTCACGTCTACAGCGAGGCTGCCGAATCCGGCGGGATGCTCGGCTGGGCCGTCGTCGCCTGCGCCCGCCACAGGGGGAAGTCATGACTGGGTCGCAGCAGATCATGTGCCCCGACGTCCGGCATGTCCAGGCCGGGATCCGGCCGCCGCACCGGGAGACCGTCGACCTGGTCGTCGACTTCGACCTCGGGCTCGGCGGCCGGTACGTCACCGCGGAGTGCCAGCTCGGCGCGCACCACGCGTGCCTGGGCGGCTTGTACACCGAAGGCGGGACGCCCGACCTTCGCTGCCACTGCGTCGCCGACGGCTGCAGCTGCAAGCCGCAGCAGGTCGCATCCTAGTACTGCAGTACTAGGCCCACGAGCCGCTGCTACGGCGCGCTGACCGGCTGCCAGTTGCTGCCGCCGGAGGCCTGGGCAAGCATGATGGTGATCGTCTGGCGCTCCTGTGCCCGCCCGCCCGGGTCGGTGCCGGCGTACACCAGGTGGGCGTCGATCTGGCTGTTGCTGCCGGTGTGACGGCGGGCGATGCCGGCCTGGACGCGGACGTGCGACCAGGTGGCCGTGGCGGCTCGGCCGCCGAAGTAGGCGGGGAAGGCGGAACGGCCCTGGCCGGTGAGGTCGGCGAGGAGGACCTGGTCGGCCATGGCGACGAGCTGCTTCTCCTGCGCCGCGGGGAGATCGGCCGGCTGGGTCTGCTCGAGGACTTGCTGCAGGTAGCCGTCGGGCATGTCGCCAGCGAGCAGGTCGGCAGGCGCGGTCCGGGGAGCGCTGGGCGAGGCGCTGCGTGCCGCGGGTGTGGACGAGGTCGCGCGGGACGCCTGCACAACTGGGACGCTCTGGGCGCCCGGGCCGGCGGCGGGTTGCATGGACGGCGCGACGGGCAGCGCAGCCCGGCCCTGGGTCTGCCCGCTGGGGAGGAGCAGCAAAGTGGCCGCGAGGGCGAGCAGCGAGGCCGAGGCGATGAACGGAAAGCGGGCGCTGCGGGGAGCCGGGCGGTTGGTCATGATTTTCGCTCCTCGGTCGACGGGCGGAGGCTGGGCGCGGGCCGACGTCAGTAGCGGCCGCCACCGGTGTAGCTGTTCATCCAGACCGGCTCCTGGCGGACGCTCGTCCCGGTGTGGGCAGCGTTGATCATCTGGCCGCCGCCGACGTAGATGCCGACGTGGTAAATGCCCTGGCCGCTGCCCGGGTTGAGGCTGAAGAACACGAGGTCGCCGGGCTGCAGGGTGGCCAAGCCGGCCGACAGCGGGATCTTCGTGGGAGCGCCGTCGTACTGCTCCTGAGCGGTGCGGTCGATGGAGACGCCGACCTGGCCGTACGCGTACTGGGACAGGCCGGAGCAGTCGAAGCCGACGGTGTGCGATGCCTGGCAGACGCCGTTGAGGTAGCCGTTCTTGCCGTCGCAGAAGCCGATGCTCGGGCCTGCGGTGCCGCCGCCGCCCCAGGAGTAGGGGATGTTCTGCGCCATCTCCCGCTGCGCGGCGGCGACCACGGCCTGTCCGCGGGCGGTGCCGCCGGGCGCCGGGGCATTGCCGGCGGTCTGTCCCATCTGGTCGTAGGTGGTCTTCCACTTCAGGACCTCGTCCACGTAGGCCTGGCTGTGGTTGTAGCGCAGGATCGCGGCCCTGAGCTGCTCCGGCCTGCTCAGGTCGGCGCTCCCGGTCCCGCACAGGTACGTCGCGGTGGTCAGGGCAGCGTCGAAGACGTTCTGCGGGTTGGCGGCGCCGTCGCTGTTGCCGTCCTGCCCGTCGCTGATCCAGGTGGCCGGCATGAACTGCATCGGGCCGACGGCCCGTGCGTAGGTGCTGCCGCCGGCCAGCTGCTTCTCCGCGTCGGTGGTGTTGTACATGGGCGTGGTGTTGCCGCCGACGCCCGAGCCGTCCAGCAGGGGGCCGTAGATCGGCGGGCTGATGTCCCCGTTCGGCGCGATGGAGCTGCCGGAGGCCTGGGTGGACTCGACCTCGCCGATGGCGGCGAGCAGCGACCAGGTCATGCCGGTGCAGTTCGGGCGCAGCTTCGGGAGGTTGGCGACCGCCTTGTTGTACGCGCTCAGCAGCACCGGAGGGATCCCGGCCACGCTGGAGACGACGCCCGGCTGCGCGGCCTGACCCGCCTGGGCCGACATGCTGCCGTTCAGGACCGCGACGATGAGGACCAGCAGCAGGAAGAGTCCGACGCAGGGAGTGAGCACGGCCCCGGCGGCCAGTGCTTTCTGCTTGCCCGTCACGGACGGGCTCCGCCCGTCGGTCCCGCCGGTCGGGTGGCTCGGCGCCGTGGCCGTGGTGGGGCTGCGGGCGGCGTGCCGGGGGAGGCCGGGGTCGTTGCAGCGGCGGCCGGGGCAGGGGCGGTGGGTGCGGCCGGCGGCTGGGTCGGGCCGGGCGTCGGCTTCTTCGGCGTCGCCGGAGGGGAAGCCTGGTTGCTGGAGGAGTCCCACACGGAGTTCGCCACGAACTTCGCACCGCGGCGCACCGCACGGCCGGCGGTCCTGGAGTTGTCCGCGTACTCCTTGCCGAAGGCCTTGGCCTCGCCCCACTGCTTCTTGACCGCGCCGCCGAGCCGGGTCTCCACGCGGACCATCGCCGCACTGGCCTTGCGGCCAGCGGCCGCCGTTCCACGCTTGGTGGCCGCTGCGCCGCGCGGGATGCCGACCGGCCAGCCCGCAGGGGAGGCGAGCAAGCCGTACTTGGCGGCGAACTTCGTGGTGCCGGCCGCCGCCTTGCCGGCGGCGAGCGTCGCACGGCCGCCGCGGGTGTTCGACATCCGGGCGGCGAGGCGCTTGGTGAGCGCCTTCTTCGAGGCCTGCTGCGCTGCGGCCTTGGCTGCCGTGGCGGTTCCGCCGCTGCCGACTGCGGTGGCCACGGTGGCGGCGGCGCGCACGGCCTTGCCCAGGCGCCCGCCCTTGGCTGCTGCACCTCGGCGTCCGGGCTGAGGGCCGACCCACAGGTCCTTGGCGGTGCGTCCGACCTTGGCGAGCGGCTGGGTGACCTTGCGGGCCTCCGCCCGGCCTTCGCCCCAGATCTGCTTGAGCGAGGGGGCGGTCTCCGCGTAGCGGCCGGGGGTGGCGAAGGCGGAGCGGCCCACGCCGCCGACCTTGGCGTTGGCGAGCTTGCGGTTGATGCCGACGGCGACCTGCCGGGCGGTCTCCTTGATCTTCTTGTGGCCGGCCAGGCCGGCCACGGCGACGAGGTCGATCGACAGGAACTTCACCGCGAGGACGCTGCCGGTGTCGGACTTCAGCAGGGCGAGGATCATCAGGATGAAGATCGCCAGGAACAGGACGCTGAGGACGACGGCGAGAACGGCTTTGATGAGGGCGGACACCCACCGCCACAGTGTGGCGCGGCCTCCGCCGGGCAGGATGCCGGCCGTCAGCGCCCAGGGGGCGCGGATGGCTTCGAACGCCACCCAGCCCTGGGCGACCAGGAACCCGCCGGCGACGATGGTGATCAGGATGACGCAGATGGTCGCGGCGAGGACGACGAACAGGGCGCTGAACGTGGTGTCGGCGGAGGCCTTCTGCGCGCTGGGGTTGAAGTCCTTGGTCTTGCAGGTGTCCTTGAACTTGTTCGTCGCGTCGTTGATCTGGTTCATGTACCGCGTCTCCAGCACCTGGCCGGACGGCAGGTTCGACGCGTTGTAGAGGACGATGCTGTAGGTGGAATAGGACTTGGCGCAGTCGCCGGTGAAGATCTTCCCGTAGGTCATCAGCTCGGTGGGCATGACCACGAACGCGCTGACGAGTCCGTTGGTGATCGGCGACGCAACCGAGTGTGGGTCGGCGGAGGACGTGCCCGGATTCTGGGAGAGGACCAGGTTCGACACCTGCAGCGACAGGTCCTTGGCCTTGCCCACCACGCCGTCGTTGCTGAGCAGCATGTCGGAGCCCTGGGCGGCGGGTGCGTTGTCGGTGCCCAGCAGGACCTGGGCGGGTGCGAGCAGGACGGTGGTGGCTATCGCGGCGACGACCAGTGAGATGCCGGCCTCCGCGAAGCCGCGGCTGCGCTGCCGGAACAGGATGTGCCAGCCGGCGAACAGTGCTGCGAAGGTCAGGAAGAGCCCGGGAAGTCCCAGCCGGTTGATGACCTGGTCGCGGATGGTCCCGGAGATGTCGGCCACGGGGGTGACCATGATCTTCGCGAGACCGAAGTCCAGAGCCCAGGTCACCAACCAGCACACGAAGCCGATGAGCCACTTGGCGATCGTGAAGAACAGCGAGGTGAGGAAGCCCCAGATCTTCAGGTCGAAGTCGTCCCAGTCACCGGTGTCGACGTTGACGTTGTAGACCTGCATGGGAGCCCCGTACTCGTCCGGGACGTTGAACGGCGCCAGGATCCCGCTGCTGCCCGGAGGGGCTGCCAGGTCCTTCTCGGGGCCGGGGCCGTTGGCCGCGCCGGTCGCCCCGGGCGAGGGCGTCGGGTTGGTGGAGGGGACGGCAGTGGGGTTGGCGGCGGTCGGGGTGGGCTGAGGCGTCGGGGTGGGAATGGTGCTCGGAGTGGAGCCGGGCGCGGAGGGGCCCGGGCCCGGCGTCGGGCTCGGAACCGGCGGGTCGGCCCAGGCGATCGACGTGAACAGCGTGATCAACAGACCGAGGACGATCGCGACGAACACGATGCGCCGACCGATGCCACCGCTGCGCCCGGCGCGGGGCGCGCCCGTACGGGCGATGGTGGGGCGGCTCATGAGCGGCCCTTGGCGCCGGTGAGCTCACCGGGGGTGGTGTGGATCGCGTCGGCAGCCTGCTCGTCGGCCGGGATCAGCACCTTCATGCCGCCGATGCGGCGCTTGAGGTCGCGGTAGAGGCACTCGCCGGCGCGGATCGCCCGCTCGTGGTCGGAGACGTTCACCGGCGACAGGTTCTCGGTGACGATCTTGAGCATGGTGGGATCGGTGCCGTCCAGGCCGAGGAACTCCAGTGCCCGGGCAGCGAGCTGACGGGAGCGCTGGCGGAAGACGAGGACGTGGGTGATCAGGCCGCGGATCTTCTCGCCCTGCTCGTTGTCGGGGCCGATGTCGTAGGGGTCGTGGCTGGCGGCGAACAGGCCGGCGTTGTGCTTGCGGCCGTCGCGGACGATCTCGAGCATCAGGTCCAGGCCCTCGGGGCTGGAGGAGAGCCACCAGCACTCGTCGAAGAAGACGCCGGTGAACTCGTCCTCGGACAGGAACGCGATCTCCCTGCACAGGGCAGCGACCAGGTACATCAGGCGCCATCCGAACTTCTTCTCGACCTCGAGGCGTGAGAGGCGGTGCTCGTCGAGTTCCTCCTTGGTGGGCAGCTTGAGGCTGGAGACGGCGAAGACGATCGAGTCGGCGTCGGAGACCCGTACGACGGGAAGGTCGGGGTCGAAGATGACCCGGCCGAGGTCCTTCTTCGCCAGGGAGCGGAGCTTGCGCACCAGTTCGCTGGCGGCGGCGCGCACGGCGTCGTCGTTGGGCTCGTCGGGGTCCACGGTGCGGGCCCGTTCGACGAGGGTGTCGATCAGGCCGTGCATGCTGCGGGTGGTGCTGCTGTTGGTCGCCTCGATGGCCTCGGCGAGGGTGACGCCCTCCACCGACATGGAGGCGATGTCGAGCAGCGGGGTCAGGAAGCTCTCGGCGTAGCGGGCGGCGCGCGGGCCGGTGAAGACCCGCAGGGGGTCCAGGGACAGGCCGGCGTTCTCGTCGACGTCGATGACCTGGGTGGTGCCGGGGCAGGCCTCGACGAAGCGGACCCATTCGCGCTGCGGGGTGCGGTCGATGACCAGGCCGCGGCCGCGGCTGGAGGCGCGGGCGAGCCGGTGACCGGTCGACAGGATCGAGTACAGCGCGGACTTCAGGCCCACCGACTTGCCCGAGCCGAGCTCGCCGATGAACGCGGCGTTCGCGGCGACGTTGACCCTGGGCCCGTGGGAGAAGTCCAGCAGGACGGGGCGCACGCCGCCGCCGGACAGCTGCAGGCCGAACAGGGAGCCGGCGTCGTCGCCCAGGCCCTGCCCGGAGAACGGCATGCCCATCGCGAAGTCCTTCGCGAGCAGGATCTGCGCGTAGTCGTTCATCACCCGCGGCACGCGGGCGCCGGGCAGCATCGCGTGGAACAGGTTGACCTGGTCGCCGGCCGGGCGCTCCAGGGTGTAGTCGGAGCCGCCGAAGTGGTTGCGCAGGGCGGCCATCTGCTCGTTCAGGTCGGCGGGCGAGTCGCCCCAGACGCACATGGCCACCGACGCCCGGATCTCGACCTCGGTGGAGGAGGAGGTGAGACGGGAGCGGTACTCGTCCAGGGACGCGGTGTCCTTGTCCAGGTGCGCGGGCACGCCGGCGACGTCGCCGTCGTACTCGGTGTACTGGTGGGCCAGCTCATTCGCGCGGCGCCTAGAGCGCGGCTCCGCCTTGGCGCCGGATTCGATGTTCAGCCGCACGCACCAGTCGACGGGGAAGGAGAACTCGTCCAGCGCGGACAGGTACTCGGAGCCGGGGAAGACGAAGGAGTCCGGCATCTCCGACATGACGCAGAACGCCTGGTAGCTGCTGCCGTACTTGGTCTCGGCCCGCAGGTACTTGTGCGTGAGGGGGTTGGTGGGCGCCTTCGAGGACAGCTGCCCGCGGCCGCCCTCGTCCAGGAGGACCTGGGTGTGTGCGGCCACCGTGCGGCCGCGGCCGCGGATGCCGCGCGGCGCGCCGTCTTCCGGCAGCAGCGGCTCCTCCAGCCCGCGCCGCGCGCTGTGTGCGTAGATCCACAGGATCTCGGCCTCGCTGGCCGGCCGCAGCCGGACCCCGGAGGGCCAGGTCGCCGCCAGGCGCCGTGCCTGGGTCATGCGGCGGGAGACCTCGTTGGCCGAGACGGCCGGCGGGAGCAGCCCCAGCGAGCTCATCACCTCCGAGGTGGCCGAGGCGGTGACGGCGCGCAGGCTCTCCTTGAAGTCTGCGTGGGACAACGGCATGGCGAGGAAGTCGACCCGGCCGGTCAGCTTGAGCTCCTCCAGTTGGCGGAGCACCTTCCAGCTGAGCTCGACCAGCTCGGGGGACTTGTCCAGGTCCACGCCGGAGGTCATCCGGTCCACCACGGACGCGGCGTCAACCTGCGGGCACAGGCTCAGCAGCAGCACCTCGCCGCGCAGGGCCTTGAAGAGCGCCTCGAGCTGGTCGAGGCGCTCGCGCTTGGTCTGGCGGGAGGCGTGCGCGTAGTTGTCGGACTCGACGCGCCACACGCCCCACACCGACGCGCTCGTGGTCCAGATGAGGTTGCCGCTGATGTGGCGAACGGGCAGACGCATGTCGTCCTCCGAGGAGCGAGTGATGAAGAAGGAAGGGGTCAGTCCTCGCCGAGCTCGGCGAGAAGGGCCTGCAGCGCGGTACGCGCGGCCGGGGTCCGGGCCCCCGAACGGGAACCGGTGGCGCTCGGGCGGGCGGCGGTCACCGGCCTGGGATCCGCAGGAGCGGGGCGGGGCCCGGCCGGGGCGATCCGCCGCGGCCGGGCGCCCTGCTGGGCGCGCGGCGCAGCTGCGGGCCGCGCCGCGGGGCGCGGGGCCGGCAGCGGCTGGCCAGCCGCTGCCGGAACCTGCGGGGTGACCGTGATCCGGGTGTCGAGCAGCGTCGGGCGCCGCAGCCGCACCGGCCGGCCGGCCAGCCGCCCGGCCCGTGGGGTCGACGCGTAGGTGAAGACCCCCAGCAGCGCCCGGGCCGGGTCCCGGCCGTCCATCCGGGCGTACCGCAGCGCGAACGCCAGGCCCCACGGAACGGCGATCATGACCAGCACGTTGCCGGGACCGAAGTGCGCCCAGACGGCCTTGGTGATGATCAGCACGACGAAGACCAGAACCATCGTCACGATCTGCGTGATCGTGTACGGCCCGCCCGGCAGCCGGCCCGCGCCGGGCAGCTTCCCGATCACGAGCGGGCTGCGCCGCGCCCGGGTGTAGGAGCGGCCGATCAGGACGTCGTCGCCGGTGCTGCTCACGCCGCGGCCCGCCCGTGGCGCTCAGGACCAGGCACCACTGGCGCCACTGCCGCGGGGGCGCGGGATGCGGTGACCTCGGTGCCGACCTTGTTCTGGATGGTGGTCATGTTGTTGATGGCCCAGATGACCAGGCCGGCCAGCACGAGGGCGACCAGGGTGGCGACGAAGGAACGGGTCTTCCACCAGGCCATCAGCACGGCGATGATCGCCATCAGGACGGCGGCGGTCAGCGCGAGCGTGTTCAGCTGGGCGATCTTGGTGTTGCCCCAGGTGATGATGTCGCCGGCGAGGTAGACCTGGCCGGTGACCGGGTGCGTGGATGCGGGCATCGTGCAGAACTCCTCTTACGGGGTTGCGGTGGAGGCCGTCGCCGCGGGCACGGCGACGGGGGTCTGGGTGGTGCCGACGGCCGGGCTCGGCATCGAGCCGGCACTGCCGGGGGCCAGGTGCGGGGCCGGATCGAGGCGGTAGACCTCCCAGCGGCCGGCGCGGGCGCGCAGGGTGAGCGCGTAGTTCAGCGAGAAGGTCCCGGCGTTGGAGGTGGCCTTGACCTGGGCCAGGACGCGGCGCAGCGAGCCGTCGGCGGGCACCGCGGTGCTGCCGCCGGCGCCGCCCGGGTTGTCGTCGCTGATCCCGGCGATGGTGAGCGAGGAGTACGGCGCCGGGCTGACCGGGTTCATGACCACACCCGGCGCGGTGTACGGGCCGAGCTGGCCCGTGCCGGTCAGGTAGGCGGCCAGGAAGCCGCTGACGGTGGCCTGCGCCGGGTCGGTGCTGCCGAGAGTGGACGCCCCGTAGACCAGGACGCCGGGCCGCAGCGAGCTGGGGGCGGCGATCTCCGCGGGCAGCGAGGTCGCGGTGTAGCCGACCGGGCCGGCGCCCTGCTGCGCACCGCCGGCCGCCTCCGGGCCGGTCGCCTCGATGCCGACCTGGAAGTAGTGCAGCCCGGTGTCGGTCGCGGATCCGCCCCGCGGGTGGGCGACAATGTCGGCCGCGACCGTCACCGACCAGTAGCCGGGCGAGACCTGGGTGCTCGCCATGACCACCGTGGTGGCGGCGGTGCGGGCCCCGGGCGGGTTGTTCAGCGAGAGGGTGCCGGAGTAGTACGGCGCCACGCTGTTCTCGGTGCCGTTGCCCGCGGCGAGGTAGGCCTGGACGTACAGCTGCGCGAAGCCGGCCGGTCCGGTGCCCGACGCCGCCGTGCTGGAGGCGCTGGGGGCGGGCCGTGCGGCGGCGTCCGGGGTGGAGCCGCCGAGCAGCGCGGCCCCGCCGAGCAGCGGGCCGGCGAGCAGCGCCGCCCACACGCCGATCCGGGCCAGGCGCGCCGCGCCGGCCATCGTGGCCGTGCTGGTCTGCCACCCGGCCGGCTCGTCGTCCGGCTCCTCGTCGACCTGGTCGAGGAGCTCGAGGTCCCGCAGGGCGGCGGCGCGCTTGATGTCCTTGCGGCGCGCGCGGCCGCGGCCGCGCTTCACTTCCGGCCCCGGGCGGCCGCGCCGAGGACCGCGCCGCGGGCCTTGGCGGTGAGCTCCTGGTCGGAGAGCGCGTTGAGGCGTCCCCACGCGGCGCGGGCTTCCGCGGCCCCGGTGGTGAGGAAGTCCAGGAGCTCGGTGTGTGCACGCTCGTCGAAGGGGCTGGTGACCAGCACGGTGGCAAGCCGGCGAACCAGGCGCTTGGCCTCGACGACGGTACGCGCGTCCGTGTCGACGGCCTCGGCCTGCGCCTGTTCGGTCTGATGGGGGATCACGTGATGCCTCTCGGTGGACGGGTTCGCGGAGCCGGTCTGGGCAGGCGAAGGACGGTGGGCGTGGCGGGGCGTCACGCGGCCAGCCAGTAGGCGTCGTGGTCCGCGGCGCGCAGCCGGCTCACGGCGCGGGAGCGGGCCTTACGCACGCGGTCGCCGTCGGAGCCCATGGAGCGCGGGGTCCGGCCGTCACGGCTGTCGGCGTCGACGTAGTAGCCGGCGAGCAGCTGCGCCTCGTCAGGCCGCAGGACGCCGGTGCGCACCGCCCAGACGACCAGGTGCAGCAGTTCGGCCCGCGCGGTGTGGCTGCGGATGTGCTCGTGGTCGTCCTCGCTGAGCAGCTGCAGCTCGGTGGCGTCCATGAGCAGGCTGAGGCGCTCGAAGCGCTCCTCGGGCTCCAGCTCGTGGCCGGCCGGTCGGCTGTCGACGATCTCGGCGACCTCGTCCGGGGGAAGGGGCGCGCCGTCGAGGAGGTGGCCGAGGGTCTGGCGGGTCAGGGTGAGGGTGCGCAGGGCGAGGCCGGCGTAGATGTTCCGCGGGCACCGCTCCAGCGGGTATGTGCGCACCACCTCGAAGAGGGCGCCGACGACGACGGAGAACGCCTCCTCGAAGTCGATGCTCGGCCGCGTCTGGCTGCGCGCCATCCGCGCCGCCTTCGGCAGCAGAGCACGGACGGTGACGAGCCAGGCGACCTCGCCGTCGTAGCCGCCGCGGGGCACGCGCTCGAGCAGCGCGGTGAGGAGCGCGTCGTGGCCCGTCCAGTTGCCGACCCGGTAGAGCTCGTTCAGCAGCTGCAGGACGTCGCCGGTGCCGGTGCAGTCGGAGAAGAGCTCCATCTCGGCGGCCCAGCCGGCGACGACCGCCTCGGCCCGGGGGTCCTCGCACATCTGCAGCCAAGCGTGGTGCATCCGCATGTCAGTGGAGTCGTAGGGGCCGGACTCAGTGCCGGCGGAGGTCAGGCGGTGTGCCATGTCCGGGTCCGTCCCTTCGCGTCGATCGGGGTGATGACGCCAAGGTGTCGAGACCCCCCTTGCCAGCCGTCTGGACAGCCGCGCGGACGGTGCCTTGTCCAGGGGATTCGCGCGCGAGATCCACTCGCCCGGCCGTGCCCGCGCGCCGCGCGGCCGCGTCCTTGTCCATCGCCGCGGGCCGCGCGCCCGGGTATCGACAGCGCGTGGCGCGGGGCCATGGACAGCCGCAGCGGCGCGCGCCGCACCCGGCTCGAAAGGGAAGAGGCGTCCGCGCGGACCCCGCGCGCGAAAGCCCTGCGGTGCCGCGCGGCGCTGGCCGCCGGGCACCTGAATGGACAGCGCCCGGCGTCCAACAGGGGCCCCGAAGCCGGGCTCAGGGCTGGGGCCGGACCACGAAAGCAGAGCGGCAGATCGGCGGAGCGCCGGCCCGAACCGGTCACCGGACGCCTGCCCCAGAACGAGGCAACGGTCTGGAGAACCCGATCCGGGGGCGGCGCTGACGCTCTGCCCGTCCATCGGGAAGGCGGCAGCGTTTCCCCTGGACAATCGCCTTTGTCCAGGGGAAACGCGACCAGGCGGCAGGGGTTGTCCATAGGTCAGGTACCGGGCGCAAGGCCTGTCCACACCCGGCCGCGGCCAGCTCGTTCGGTCGACGCTCGCCCTGCGCCCGGGCCCGAACCAAGGCCCGAGCACTCAGACGGGCACTGCATGCGGCCGCGTGGGCTGTCCATAGCTCCCCGCGCGGCCCGTCTTCCCGGTCTGAACGCGCGGTACCGAAGGCTCAGCCGACGACCGCGGCCACGCGCGCGGCGCGCGCGGCGCGGGCCTCACGGTGCTCGCGCGCGCGGCCGCAGGAAGAGCACAGCCCCGAGTCCGGACGGCGCGCGGTACTGCGGCGCGCACACCGCGCGCCGGCACAGCGCCAGCCTTCCGGTCCCTCCACGCGCGGCGCGTCCCGGCCCGCGTGGCCCCGATCGCCGCAGCCGGCGGCCCACTCCGCGGCTGTGTTCTGCGCGGCCAGGCGAGCTGCGAGCTCCTGCAGCAGCGCGTCAGCGCCCCGGCGCTCAGCCTCGGCGGCTGCCGTCCGGGCAGCATCCAGGACGGCTCGGCGGGCCACCGCGCCGGCGCCCGGCCGGTTCACCTGGACAGCTTCGGCTGCCTCAGCCGCCAGGTCGCCCGCCCGCTCCAGCACCTGGCGGTGCTCGCACCGGCCGCACTGCCCGCCGTCATCGAACCCACGCCCCAGGCGTCCGCAGACCGGGCAGATCCGCGCCCCGCGGTCCGGGACACAGGCCGCGTGCACGCACTGGTCGCACACGGCGCTACGCGCCGACGGGGCCCCCGCGGTCCGGCGGATCCCGCAGCGGCCACACAGCGTGACCGACGGAAGCTGCGACAGCAGCCAGGCCAGGGGGCTGCGGATCACTCCGCGGTCGTCCATCGGACCGGCCATGCTCATCGGGCCGACCCGCGCAGCGAGCTGCGCCGCGAGAGAGTCCGGCGGCACGGTGCGCAGCACGACCTCGGCGGCCCGCACCGCGACCGCGCGCTGGCCCGGCGTCATCGCGTCCAGGACGAACGCCACCGGCGCCAGCGCCGCGCGTACCCGGCTCCGCGCGGACTCCTGCCGCCAGGCACCATGCCGCGCGCCGGCCGCGCGCCGCTCCTCCTCGGTGTCGGGTGAGCTGGAAGGAGTTTGTCCCTCCGCGCGCAGCGCGCCTACCTCGGCCGCGCTCCGGGGGGTCAGGCGCGCGACTACGGAGCCCGCCCTCGCGCGCCCGCGCGCACCACCGGCAACGGTGGCCGGCCCCAACGCGGCTTCGCCGGAGACCACCCCTGAACCTTCACCTTCTACTCCTGCGGTAGCCACCGGGGTGTGAGGGGCGTGCAGGTCCGCCGTACCGTCCGGCTCTGCCGCTTCCAGGACGCGAACTTCGGGGGCCGCCGCGACCTGGGACTTCCCGACGGCGGCAGGAGCCTGGTCCCTGACTGCCGCAAGCACGGGGTCTGCAATCGCAGGCCGGCGCGCTCCCGTGCTGCTCGTGGCGCGGTGAGCCGCAGCTACCGCCGGTATCCGGATCTCGCCGCGCGCGGCCAACCCGGACACCATGGCTTTGCGGACCAGCTCCAGCAACCCCGCACGCTGAAGGCGCGCCAGAACCCGCGCGCCCGCGTGGATGCCTCCGCCGATCAGGCGCGCGACAGTCGCCGCGGGACGGCCGACATGCGTGTTAACCGCCCCGCCGCACAGCCGGACCCGACCGTCCGCGCGCGCCTCCAGCACCAGCAGCACAAGCGCGAGCCGGTCGGTCGCCGCGCCGCGGCCGATCCGGGATGCGAGCAGCCCCGGCGCGGTCCGCGTACCGTCCTGGTGCTCCCAGCCCGGGCCGAACAGCCTCTCCACCAAGCGCAGCAGCGTGGCCAGCTCCGCACGGGTCAGGGCCAAGGGGTCTGCACCTGCGGCAGCGGCCGCGCGCATACCCGGCACAGCGCAGTCCAGCCCGGTCACCGCGCCGGAGGCCGCGCGCCGCTCCACGGTGTTCAGCGCGCCCGCACGCCGCAGCTCGGCCAGCGCCTTGTCGACGGTGGAGTTCCCCACCCCCATCCACCGAGCCAGTTCGGGCACGCGGACCCGCGCGATGCAGCCGGCGCGGTGATGGGCCTTGGCTGCGACGACGATCCGCAGCAACTGTGCCGCGTCCGAGAGTCCGGCGCCGGCGTCGACCAGGGCATGCACAGCCGCCGACAGCCGGCGGCGCATGGCGCGCCCCAGCTGCAGCGGGTCGGCCGGGGTGTCTCCCAGCGGGACACCGCCGGGCAGAGCGACGAGTCCGGCCTGCCTCACGGCGTGCGAAGTCGCAGAGCGGGGTGCGGGCACGCTCATGCCTGCACCCCGCTCGGATCCCCGGTGGCCCGGGACGAATCGGGTGGATGTACGTGCGGCGTCGATCACGTACAGCCATAGATGGTTCGGTGACGGCCGGTGTGACCGTCCGGGCCGAAAAGATTCCACAGGGCCGGAGACTGACGAGCCAGGCGGCCCCGGAAGTCACCTTCCTCATCGCGGTGAAGGCCTACTCCTGCTCGCTCGCCATCGCCAGCTCGGTCTCGTAGATCATCTGGCTCGCCATCAAGTCCTCCAGCGCCAGCTGCCGGGCCTTGATCTCCGCCTCCAGAACCCCGATCTTCGCCTGCACTGCCGCCAGACGGTCCGGCGCACGGAACGCACCGAACATACTCGCAAGGGCCGTGTAGTCCTCGCGCTGGAGCCAGTGCTTCACCAAGGCCTCCACGATGTCCCCGGCACGCGAAGCCGTGCTCTTCGACGGAAGCACGAGCGGTGCGTGCGTCGGGTGGGCGGACACCGTCGAGCGAAGCCACAGGCCGTCACCCGGGGTCATACCGGACGGGTCGAAGATGGCCTCGCCCACGAGGAACGGTCCGTCGGGACCGATCGTCGGCACGTCCACCCGCAGCTCGCGCTGCGCCATGTCGCCCTTGCCGAACTGGACGTAGACGCGGCCGACCTTGGGCTCGGTCCTGGGGTCGGGGTGGATCACGAACGACCCCATCTTCGTCAACGTGCTGTCGCGGGTGAGGAGCGAGACCTCGTAGGTGGAGCGACCCTGGGCGTCGTCGATGATCTCGACCGACAGCTCGCGGTTCGCGCTGGTGGTGATCGCGGTGGGGGGCATCAAGGCTCCTTCGGGGTGTCATCTCCCTTGCATGACTAATCTACATAAAAAATATTTATCTTGCAATGGAACTTGAGGGGACAGATCTCCCCCCAAGAAGAGCGACTCCCAGGAGAGGTGCCGACCGACCGCTCATGGGGGAGATCTCTCCCCCATGCCGCAACCGAGACGAGGAGAGAGATCTCCCCTACCGCGCTCGCCTTGTGACTGTTCCTCACACCGGTGACAAGCTCCGCACTGGCGCAGCACGAGTGCTCCCCGAAGCGTCAACAAGCAGCGCGCCCCCGCGACACCTGCGGTGTGACTGAGCGCCGTAGATGGCCAACGTTTTCGCGCTACTTGGCCAAGGGGGCGGTCATGCTGACCGGGGTGGAATCCCTCCGGTCGACGGCTGGGCGTCGAGGGAGGGAGCGTCACGGCGCCGCTAGGGGATGCTCACCTGACCGAGGGGAGCACCGGCACGAGGTTGTCCCAGCGGGAGATCTCACAGCCATTGCTGCGGTCGTAGGTGGCGTTGACCGGCCGCCCGGCCCAGAATCCGGTGATGTGCGCGGTGGCTGGGCCGCCGGAGATCATCGAGCACATCTCGCCCGTCGGCGCCGGCGCGAACGGGTCCTGCCCCCAGGTGGTCGCTGCGTCGAGCCGATCGCATGCCTGCAGCGGCCGGGGGTGCGAGCCGCGAGCCGGATGGCATTCGAGCAGGTACGTCCCGTCTGCTCCCAGGTACCCAGCGACTGTGACGGTCAGCCGGTCCTCCGTGTCGGCGACCGCGGGGACGCCGGTGGAGCCGGTGAACAGGGCGGCGATGGCGGTGATGACAGCGAGACGACGCAACACGGCGGATGCTCCTGGCGGGAAGGACAGCGGGCGGATTCGTCCTGACTAACTCCCGCCGCCACCCGACGTCACGCTGCTCATTCCGAAGGCGAGACCTTGGCCACAAGCGTGAGAAGCCTGTCCAAGCAGTCGGAAAACCCTGGCCATTTAACCTGCAAAGTGGCCATCTATCGCGCAAAGTCACATGCGGATGACCCTGCCGGCCGGCCTCCACGCCGCTTGCTTCTGCAGGTTGCTTCTGCCGGTTGCCACTGGGCATTGCTACTCGCGGTTGCTTCTCGGGGTTGCTACTCCCGATTGCGTCAACCCATACCGCTGGAGAGGGCCTTTCCGCAGCTCAGAGCCCGTTTGTCCATAGACCGACTGAAGCCGACTACTTCTCCCGGCAGCCGCGGTGCCGGAACAAGCCCATGCGCTGGAGCCGTACCGAACGAAGAGCAGAGGAAGAGCCGGAGAGGAACAGGCGCGCAGAGCAGGGAGCGGAGACGAGATCCCGGCAACCTGATGCTGCGCGCCGACGGCGTGGTGGTTGTCCGCTGCGCGGGGGCCCGGCGGCCCCGCTTCGCGGCGCCACCGGCCAGGAGGGGGAGGGCGGGGGAGAGGGGCCCGGCGGGGCGACAGGCTCGGTGGCTGGCCGCCCTGGCCGGTGTCCGGCACCCCTGCTACTCCCAGCGCATGCCCAGCTCGGTGAGCCGTGCGGCGCGGTCGGTGGGGATTTCGCCGCGCCTGCTGCGGCTGTTGGCGATGAAGAGTCCGAGGCTGATCTGCACGATGGTGCCGTCGGCGAGTTCCAGGGGTTCTTTGTGTTTGCGGGGGACGTTCAGGTGTCCTTCGCGTGCCCGGTACTGGGCGGCGGCGGCGAGGTTCCGGGCCTCTTTCTCCGCGTGGCTTACCTTCCCGGCCGGTTTCTGTTCGGGGGGCTGCGGTTCGAGTCCGAGGACGTGTTCGAGTGCCCATTGCTGGGCGGGGCTGAGCTTGTCCCAGCCGATCTGCTGGGCACGGCCCCACCCGGCGAGGTCCTCGCCCTGGACGACGACGCTGCCCGGCTCGGCCCCAGCCAGCGTGCCGCCGTCCTTGATGTGCCGCCAGGCCAGGGCGAAGCACCGCTGCCACTCCACCGACCAGGCCGGGCACCACACCGGGTCGATGGCGTCCAGCGCGGCCTTGCGGTCGGCGGTCAGCGCCCCCGTCCAGTCCAAGCCGGTCTCGCCAGCCTCAGCCCGGCGCTGGAGGGCCTCGGTGCGCCGCTGGGCGGTGCGCAGGTTCTTCATGATGGTCCCGACCGGCCGCCCGCCCCACACCGCCTCGTTGGGCGGGCAGGCGTGGCCGTGGTCGGCGGCGTACCCGGCGACCGCGGTCAGGTTGTCGGTGAAGGCGGTGTCGAACGCCGACCAGACCATGCCCAGCTCGTCCAGCTCCTTGACGCGCTCCGGGTCGAGGACGTCGGCGGCCTTGTAGCGGCGCTGGTCGGCCACCCACACCCCCAGGCGGTGCCCGGACGGCGCCCGGTAGGCGTACGGCACCTTCACGTCCCCGAACTTCTCCCGGTAGGCGAGCAGCTCCTCCAGACCACGCCGGAACTCTGCCCGCTCAGGCTCCAGCACCCGGGTGCGCACGAACGCCGCGATCACCGCCGGATCCCGCTGGGTGGAGAACTGCAGCAGCTGCTCCTGGCCGCTGGCGGAGCGGAACTCCTCCGGCTCCCCAGCTGCCGGGGCCCCCTCGGGGGCCGGGTCTCGGACTGCGGCATGGCCAGGCGCTCGACGGCGGCCGCGTCGTGGGATCGGAGCGCCATGAGCAGTTTGCTCAGCCCGTCGTAGGCCCGGGAGGTGAGCAGCTGGTCGCCGTTCTCGCCAGCTCCCAGCAAGACGGGCACCACGATGGTGGCGACCTTGCCGCTGCCGGGCTTCATCCGCAGCGCCCGGCCGACGGCCTGGACCAGGTCGACCATCGAGCCGCGCACGTCGGCGAAGAACACCGCGTCGCAGTCGAAGGTGTCCACGCCCTCGCTCAAGACCTCGACCGAGGCGAGGACGTACCCAGCAGCCTCCAACCGTCGCCACCGACCAGCGAGGCGAACGTGCCCAGCACAGCCCGCCGCTCGGCCGGCGTGTGCTCGGCCTCCAGCCACGTCGTGCCGATCAGCGCCGGGTCCTGCTCCCACAGCACCCGCGCCACGTCCGGCAGGCCGGTGCTCAGCGCCCGGGCCTCGGCGACCATGTGGTGGAAGGACAGCACCCGCGACAGGTCCCACTCCGCGCAGGCGGCCGACGAGGAGGGGTCATGGCGGGGCGGCACTACGTGCGGGGCCACTGGCGGAACAACCCGGTGCCGAAGGCGGCGAAGCCGGGGCTGTGGGTGGTGCTGGCGGCCGGGGCGGTCCTGCTGCTGATACAGCAGACCGGCGGCGGGACGGTACCGGAGCCCGGGCCGACGGCGCCCGCAACGGCACCCGCGCAGGCCGGCCACTGATGCCGCGGCGGCGACGGGGCTGGCGCCAGTTCGCACCGCGCACCACGGCGGACCGGATCGCCGCCGGCGTCGTCGCCGCGGTCGCCCTCATCCTGCTCTCCGAAGCCTTGCGTGCGGTGGGCCGCGTACTCGCGGTGGCGTGGCCGCTGCTGGTAGCCGCCGCGGTGCTGGCCGCCGCAGCCGGAGCCCACCGGCTGCACCGGTCAGCCGCGCGGCACCGGGCGGAGGCGGAGCGGGCCTCCCGCCTGCGACTGACCTTGGCGGCGATCGACGCCATGACGGACCGCCAGTTCGAGTTCGCCGCCCGCGACCTGCTACTGCGCGACGGCTGCGCCTCGGCCCGGCAGGTTGGCCGCCAGTGCGACCAGGCCGCCGACGTCATCGCCCACCATCCCGTGCACGGTCGGATCGTCGTGCAGTGCAAGCACACCAAGGTCGCCGGCAAGGTCGGCGCCCAGGTCATGTACCAGGTCAAAGGCACCGCCGGCCCCGTCCACCACGCCGATGTCGCCGTTGTCGTCACCAACGGCGGCCTCACCCCGCGACGCCGCCACCTGGGGCGACATGCACGGCATCCACTGGATCGACCGCGACCGGCTGCGCCGCTGGGCCGAGGACGGCGCCGCGTTCGGCGATCTGTTGGGCTCCAATTCTCGTGCCAGGCGCGCCGTCGGGAGGCGTGTTCCACGCGGAAAGAAAAGGGCGGTGGGAGCGAGTGGATAGCACGGGGCTGGGGCTACCCCTGATTGGATGCGGCCGACCTGAACCGTTGCATCATCAGGACCAGGGCCTGCTTCGAGACGTTCTGTACCTCGTCCTCGTCGTGCTCCGTCATCCCGGTCAGGATGCCGATGCTCTCAGGCTCGTCCTGCCACAACAGCGCGAGCAGTTTGGCCACGTGTGTCCGTGTCTCCACCGGCTGGTCAGGATGGGAGTGTGCGCACACCAGGGGGCATGCCATGTCTGTGAACCTCACGGCCAGCACGCCGAGGGCGGTGCCGCGGATGGTTGCGTCGGGGTCTTCGGTGGCGGTGAGGACGGCGCGGCGGCTGTCCTCGTGGTTGGGCCACCGCTCTCCCAGGACTCTAATCGGAGGAGGACTGACTGGCCTGGCGGCGTCTACGGCGAAGATCGCGTTGGGCTTGTGCTCGGGCACATTCTCGGGAGCAGTACTTGACCCCACTGGTGCGGTGCTGCCCGTATTCGGCCCGGCCGCGCTGGCGCACGAAGTTGCGCCCGCAGTTCTCGTTGGCGCACTGGCGTACGAAGGCGCCCTCGGCGAGGTGGTTGTAGAGCTGCAGGAACGCCACGGAGTAGACGGTGGGGTGGCGGTCGGCCAACCCGCCCAGGCCCACGCTGAAGCGGCCCAGTGCCTGCTGGAGAGCGGACCGCAACCTGAGGATCTGCTCCTCGATAAGCAGCTTCCTGAGATGGTCCAGAGAGGATGGCCAGAGTTCTTGCTTGTGGCTGTTCAGTGCTTGCAACGCAGCCAGCAGCTCGTCTGTGACCTCAGGGGCAACGAGTTCCTCCAGGCCGTTCTCGTGCTGGCAGGCGACCCACGTTCGGACGGCGTCTTGGGCGGTTTCCAGGTGCATGCGTACGACGTCGTGGTGTACCCCGCCTGGGAACCCGCCGGGGGGAGCCTGTCGAAGCAGCTCCCTGTAGTCCTCCTGATCTTCCTCGCGGAGGTCGCTCACATCCAGTTCGTCGCCACTCAGGTCGAACAGCATCCCGTAGGAGCAGTAGAGCGCCCCGACTTCCTCCAAGTCGTCCGCAGACACCGTCATCAGTTCCCGCAGGTAGAAGTCCTCCGGCAACTCGACCTCGGGCTGTCCGTGCGTGGGTGCCAGGTCCCAGACGAGCCAGTCTCCGCTGATCTCGACCTTCTTGAACGGCTGCAGTGCCGGCGTCGGGACAACGGTCCCCGGCCACAGCGTAGGACGAAAGCGTGGGTCTACGTATGACGACATGAGGCCAAGCTAGACGCTACCTTGGTGGTACGCAAGTAGGAGACTCCGTACTACGAGCACCTGCCGAAGTGGAAGGGAGAGCCGCATGACGGACTGGAACACGCGTAAAGCCATTGGTGATCAACACGAGTACTACGTCATCCAAGAACTCCAGCGCCGAGGGTGGACTGCGCACCCCTTCGGCCAGGGCACCTACCCCACTGCCATCCAGGACGCGCTCCGCCGTACTAACTCGCCCCTGCGTCAACTCCCCGACATGATCGCCGCCCACGGCAGCCGAATCGCCTGCATCGATGCCAAGGCGCGGCTTCCCAGCACAACCTCTGACCGCTACGCCATTTCGTGCAAGAGCGTCCACGCCGGCCTCCAGTTCACCGGCCTTCATGCCCCTGTCCCGCTGTACTACGTCTTCGGTGATCTTCGGGTGCTGACTCCTGCGGAGATCGCCCACTACAGCAGCCGTGGGAATGACCATCCCACTGGCTCCTACTACCTCATCAGCACGCAGCATGCTCATCCCTTCGACAGCATCTTCGGCCCGACCAAATTTCAGGACGCCGCCTGAACGCGCTGACACTGCCCGCGATGGTCTCAACACCGCACCTGTGGGCCCCTCCAGTGGCGCCCCTGGCGCACACCGATCGAGGCCTCTTGCAGTAGCCCGGACCCTGTCCGGACATCCGCAAGGGACCTCGTCTCATACAGCTGGAGGTGGGCCGTGTCGTCGGCCTAGTCGAACGACTGTGCTGCCGTCAACTCGCGCCAGGTTTGTCAGTGGTGGCTGGTATTCATGTCTTACGACCCGATTGGGCCGTTTGGGTGGCGAAGGGTGGATGAGCATGGCAGCCGAGCGGTACGTCGACCACGACGTCCTCAAGGCCTTCGCGCAGAACAAGGTAAACGTGCCGAAGGAGGATGCGAAGGAGCGCCGCCGGCAGGTCAACCACCTGCGGGAGCGGCTGGAGGGCTACATCAAGGACCATCCGGACTTCGACCTGGTGAAGCTCCGGGCGTCCGGCAGTACCGCCAAGCACACGGCCATCCGCCGCCGCAAGAGCGAGGGCTCCGACGCGGACGTCGCCGCCTACCTGCGCACCACCAGCACCGACATCGACGTCTCGACCATGCTGACCTGGCTGCGGGAGCGCTGCATCGAGGTCTACGGCAAGACGAAGGTCGCGGACGACTTCGTGATCTCGAACCACGCGGTGGGCATCACCATGCGGGGCAGCGGCCTGAAGATCGACGTGGTGCCGGTGCTCTACACCGGCGAGCCGGACGACAAGGGCTACCTGGTCACCCGCGACGGTACCCAGGTGCTCACCTCCGTCACCCAGCACCTGCAGTTCATGAAGAAGCGCAGGGACACGGCTGGCGACGGCTACCGCGAGCTGATCCGCCTGCTGAAGGCGTGGATCCGCGAGAGCAAGAACGCCGACCCGGACCTGCGCTGCAAGAGCTTCCTGATTGAGCTCCTGGTCGCCCACCTGTGGGACAACGGCTGGAACGGCGAGAAGCTCCAGGTCAACGACTACCCGCGCGCGATCGAGCAGGTGCTCGCCTACATCACCCGCACCGGGCTGAAGACCCCGATCGTGTTCACCGACTACTACAAGGCCACCGAGGTGGCCGCCTCCACGCGCCCCATCCAGATCTGGGATCCGGTCAACCCAGAGAACAACATCGTCGGCATCTACGAGGAGGCTGACCGTCAGCGACTGGTGAGCCACGCGAAGAGCGCGCTCGACATCCTCGGCGAGGCCGCCTACGCGCACTCGAAGGGCGCGGCCCTCGACTGCTGGCGCGAGCTGTTCGGCCCCGCTTTCCCGGGAGCGTGACCATGACCGGCTCGTACACCAGATCCGCCTCCTTCACGATCACCGACGCCCGCTACGTCGGCGGGAAGATCGGCGCGGACCTGCGCATCCTGCACAACTACTTCGGCAAGCCCTCCCTCGACACCATCGAGAACTACGTCGAGGAGGTCGCCCTGCTCCTGCGCGACGGGTACCTCGGCACCGTCGACTACGGCTTCCGCGACTCCGCCACCAACAGCTGGAAGCTGCGCCTGCGATACACGGCCACCCTCGGCGGCCAGCTCACCGACGCCCGCGCAGGAAACCTCCCGGACTCCGCCGACCTCGCCAGCTACGGCTTCCACAGCTTCCTGACCTACAGCAACAAGTTCCTGCTGCTGACCAGCAGCGAGAAGGACAAGGTCAAGGGCGCCCTGCCGTTCTCGCGGACGACCGGCGAAGAACCGAGCGCCCTCGCGGGCATCAGCACGGCCGGGCACGGCTACGCCCGCAACGGCGCCGGCGTCGCCCGCGGCGTCTACGTCGCGTCTTAGTCCAGCGCCACCTGCAGAAGGGACACCACGTGACCACCCAGGACGACCTGTTCCACCCCGTCATCGAACTGCCCGAGCTCACCCGGTACGACCGCTACCGCCGCCTGGTAGGCCTGGAGGACACGAAGGTGCGTCTGCGCAAGGAGGCCGCCCTCCTCGCCGACCCGCGCCGACTTCAGCAGTGGGCCGCCACCCACCACGGCGGTGACGTCGCCGCGCTCACCCTGTTCGCCGACCGCGCGCCGCTGTTCGTCTTCGCCGGCGACGTCGGCTCCGGCAAGTCCGCCCTCGCCGAGTCCTTCGGCTGCGACCTCGCCGACTACCTCGACCTGCCCGTCAACCTGTACCGGCTCAAGCTGGCCACCCGCGGCAGCGGCATGGTCGGCGAGATGACCTCGCTGATCGGCGGCGCCTTCGCCCACATCCAGGCCGTCGGCGCCCGCGCGACCGGCCCCCGCGGCGTGCGGTCCGTTCAGATCCTCGTCGTCGACGAGGCCGACGCCCTGGTCCAGTCCCGCGAGGCCCAGCAGATGCACCACGAGGACCGGGCCGGCGTCGACGCCTTCCTCGCCGGCATCGACAGCCTCGCCGGAGCCCACGTCCCGGTCATCGTCGTGCTGTGCACCAACCGGCTCGGCGCCCTCGACCCCGCGCTGATGCGCCGCGCCGCCGCCACCTTCACCTTCGCCCGGCCCGACGACCAGCAGCGGCACGCGGTCCTCACCCAGGCGCTCGACGGGCTCGGCATCGGCGCCGGCACCATCGGCAAGATCGTGGCCCTCACCGGCCCGACAGCGGACAGGCCCGGCTTCACCTTCTCCGACCTCACCCAGCGGCTGGTCCCGACCGCCGTCCTCAACGCTTTCCCCGACCGCCCGGTGAACGACGAGGACCTCCTCGCCCTCGCCGAGGTGCTGCGGCCCACTCCCGTGTTCACCGAGGAGAGCTGACCGATGGAGCCGCTGCCTGCCCCCAGCGCCACCAGCGTGAGGACCACCGGCGACTACTACCAGTACCTCGCCGTGTGGGAGGCCTGCGTGACTCTCCTGCGGGAGAACGCCGCCCGCGTGCCCAACCCGGTCCAGGCGGTCGGCGTGGAATACGAGGGCGTTGGCAACGTCGACGACGTCGTCCTGCTGCGCGGCACTCCGCCGAGCACCTACAAGCAGCTCAAGTACACCGTAGACAGCTCTACCCCGGTCAACGAGGAGTACCTCACCAAGCCCAGCAAGGACGGCGGCAAGTCGGTCCTCAAGAAGATCGCCCTCGCGTGGCGGCAGCTGACCGCCGACGGCGACAGCGCCGACCTGGTCCTCGCCACCAACCGCGCCCCGGACCCGTCCGACGAGCTGGTGCCCGTACGCGACGCCCGCACCGGACTCCTGATGCCCAAGGCAGCCACCGGCGGACCCCGCTCGAAGCTCGGCCTGGCCCGGGCCCGCTGGGCCGATGCCGTCGGCCTGACCGAGGCCGAGCTCCTCGAGCTGCTGTCGACGCTGCGCTTCGACCTGGCCCAGGACATGGTCCGCTACCAGGAGCACCTCGGACTGCTGATGGCCGTCACCGGACTTCGCCACGACCAGCGGGCCGTCGAAGAGGGGGCCAACTGGGTCGCCAAGATGGTCCGCGAGGGCCGACGTGAGCTCACCCTGGAGATGGTCGAATCCGCCGTCGCCGACCTCGGTCTGAAGGCCGGCCCCGCTAGGGCCGTGCTGTCGATCGCCACGCTCAAGCCCGACCCGCTGGCCCCCGACGCCGACCACACCCTCGACTGGGTCGACCGCTTCGACGGCGACTCCGACTTCGACAAGCGCCACCCGATCACCCCAAACACCTGGGCGCAGCTCCAGGCCGACATCGAGGCCGCGCCCGGACGGCTCCCCGTCGGCAGTACCGCCATCTCGGTCACCGGCAGCTTCCGCCTTGCCCCGGCCTTCCTGGTCGGCACCACCTTCCGCATGGTCACCGGCACCGACCTCGCCATCATCCAGGGCCCCCAGCTGTGGTCCACCACTGACCCGTACGACACCGCCCTGGTCCCCGACGTAGCGGAGCACCAGGTCAACCAGGGCGACGAGCTTGCGGTGGCCATCGCCATCGCCACCGACCCGACCGAGGACGTACTGGACTACCTGCGCGACCAGAACCTGCCCGTCTCCAAGCTCCTCGTCTACAACCCGCCCGGCGGCGACGCCAAGGACAAGTCCGTCCCCGACGGCTCGGCCGCCAACGCCCTCGCCGTCGGAATCCGCGACCACCTGCGCCGCCAAGCCCGCCCCGTGCGGCGCCTCCACCTCTTCCTCGCCGCTCCACGAGGCCTCGCACTGCTCCTCGGCCACCGATGGAACCGGCTGCGCCAGACCGTGGTGTACGAGGATCTCAACCCTGGCTACGAACCCGCATTCACCATCCAGGCATGACGCGCGTGCCCCCGCGGGGCCCGTGTCGTTAGGCCTGGCGTGCGCCCCGACCAGGGTGCGCGGCGCACCTGCTCCACACCGTCCGGCCCGTACACCCCCCACGGGCCGGATGGTCATGGCAGCACCGCCCGGGGCGGTCGGCCGCCCCGCGCTCCCGGCCAGTGGGGCCGGGTCGCCACGCGTGTGGTCGACGCGTAGCGTCGAGGTGGAGCAGGATTGTGGGTCGCCAGGGGCCGCCGGTGGTGAAGGACCGGCGGCCCCGCACTATCGACTGACGAACGCCGGGCCCGCGCGGGCACGGGCCATGCCCCACACCCGAGAAGCCGCCACCCGTGCGTTGGGCGGCGGCTTCCGGTGCTTTCTCAGGGCTGCGCCAGCCTATCGCCGACCGGCTGGCCGGGCTGGGACGCCGGGCCTACCAGTCGAGCGGCGGGCCGAGGTAGTCGTCGCTGTACGCGTCCCCGGCACGCTCGTCGGGATCGGACCGCCGGAACACCAGCCGCCGGTCGACCCGGGGCATGCCCTTGTCGATGCAGGGGTCGCGACGTACGGCTCGCCGCTGGGTGGCGTCCCAGGGCTCCGGGAGGAGGTGCCCGCCGTGGCAGTCGACGTCCCCGCAGTGCACTCCCACCGGGCCCATCCCGGGGCTGCTCATGCCCACTCCACGCCGTGCTCAGCGAGCTGCGCGAGCTGCCCCGCGCTCAGCTTCGCCCGCCTGGCCTTCGTGTTGTTCATGAACGCGCCGAGCCCGATGTGCACGACCTCGACGCTTTCCTCGCCGCCGGGGCCGGCCACCACGACCTCGAGCGGCTCGCGGTGCGGGCGGGGCACCTTCGCGTGGCCCTCCCGCTCGACGAACGCGGCCAGCGCCGCCAGACCCTGGGCGAAGCGGTCCGCGCGGGACACCTTCGGCTTCGCCTCCGCCGCGGCCTTCGCCGCCACCAGCTCGGCATCGGCCTCAATGTCGATCGCCGCCAGCAGGTCCTGCTGATCCTGCTCCAGCCCGGGAAAGCCGGCCCGCTGCGCCACGACCCAGCGGCCGAGCTGCTCGCCCTCGAACACCGTCTCCTCCGGCAGCTGCGCCCAGTCCACGCGGCCGTCGGACTCCAGCCACCACATCCGCGCCACCGCGTAGGCGCGCTGCCAGACGATCGGCCAGGTGGGGCACCACCACGGGTCGATCTCCTCCAACGCGCGGCGCCGCTCCGGCGCCAACGCCCCCGGCTCGCCCGCGGGCACCTGTGCCGCTGCCCGCAGTTCTGACAACCAGGTGCCGATCGCGTACCCGCCGACAGACGCCCGCGCCGGCGCCGCCAAGCTGCCACCGTGCTCCTTCGCCCAGACCCGCGCCCAGGCCAGGCCGGCCTCGAACCGCGCATCCGACACCGACCAGATCATCCCCAGCGCATCCAGCATCTCCACCCGATGACGCGCCAATTCACCCGCAGCATGCTCCGACCTCCTGTCCGACACCCACTTGCCAAGCGGGAAATTCCCCTCCTTCCCCACCAATTCTGAATAAGGAACGTCAAGGCCACCCGTCTCCTGGAACCAGCGCCTGGCGTGGTTAATACCCTCCCGCCAGTACTGATTCTCACCCTTCAACACCCGGGACGCGATGAACAGCGCCAGCACATTCTCGTCCACCGGCGTCCGGAACCGCACCGGCAACGTGAACGCACCCGACCAACCCTCACCTGACCCACCCTCACCAGGCAAAATGACAGCCTCAGCGCTGCGCCCCTTCGTGCGCCGGCCGGACTGCTGAGGCACCGCCAGGGCCTCCACCACGCGCTCGTCGTGAGACCTCAGAGCAGACAAAATACGGACCAAGGGTCCGTAGCTGTCCGACTCCAGAATGTCCCCGGGTTCCTCTCCGTGCGCCAGGAAAATTGGCACGATAAGGCTTGCCGTCTTGCCCTCGCCGGGCTGGATTCGCAGGGCCCGGCCGATGGCCTGGACGATATCCACCATGCTGACCCGGCCGTTTAGTACCACCGAGTCTGCATTCGGAATGTCCACGCCCTCGCCGAGAATACGGCACTGGGACACGATCCGGTGCCTGAGGCCATCGTCCTCCTCGCCCCGCCCGAAGTCGCGAATGACGTCCTTGCGGAAATCCACGTCGTGCTCACCGGAAAGCCACTGCGCCCACATTTCGTCCGGGTATTTCTGCGGGTTGTCGAGGTGCAGTTTCTCGACGGTCTGGTTCAGCGTCTCGGAGAAGTAGCGGGCCTCCAGGGTGCGGTTGTGGAAGGTGATGCACCGCTGCAGGTCCCGCTCGACGACGGTCTTGATCAGGCCGGCCTGGATCGCGGCGAGGTGCGCGGCCGGCACCTCGTCCCCGCTCCCGTCCTCGGCCTCGCCGACACCGGGGCCGAACGGCACGCCCTGCCGCTCGGCCCCGGTGCGGTCGGCACGCGGCTCGCGCAGTTCCAGGACCACGACCTCGAACGGCGCGAGGAGCTTGCGGTCGATGGCCTCCGCGAGGCCCAGAGTGAACACCTGCGGCCCGTAGATCCGCTGGTCGTCCATGGACACCGCGAGCTCCTCCGGGAGCGGCTGGCGGGCGTCCTCACGCCGCCTCATGGCCGCGCTCGGCGGTGCCCAGATTCGCGGGGTGGCGGTCATGTAGAGCCGGCGCTCGGCGGGGATCTCGGCCTGCTCGTGGACGATTGTCCAGCTCTTCTCGACGCTGCCCGAGGACCGGTGGGCCTCGTCGCAGCACATCAGGGCCAGCGGCGCCAGCACCTCACCCCGCTGCTCGGCCCAGTAGGCATAGGCATCCGCCACGGCCCCGACCGAGGCGTACGTGGCGAACAGCGTCACCGGCCGCCGCCGGGCGGCCGCCTGGTCCAGCCACATGCCGATCATCAACGCACTGGTCGTCGCCCTCACCCCGGCCGGCAGCTCGGAGTCGACCAACGAGCAGATGGCGTACATCTCCCCGGACCGGCCGGCGGCACGCCACGAGCCGATCATCTGCACCAGCAGGTCCAGCGTCGGCACCACCACCAGGACAGTGCCGTGCGGCGCCAGCTTCTGGCCCGCCGCCGCCCCGACGAACGACTTCCCGGAGCCGGTGGCCATCTGCACCGTGACCCGCAGACCACCCGGCGGCACCGGCCTGCCAGGACGGGGCGTCAGGCCTCGCACGATGGCCTCCAGCGCCTCCTCCTGATGCCCCCGCAGCGAGACACCGGAGGCACTCCGAACGGCCGTCAGGCCCGGCATCACGGCGTCCACGAGACCGCCCCTCTCCTCACTCATGGGTGCAGTCTTCTCGAGCGCTGCCTGATCGTCTCCTGGCTGAATGGGCTGCCGCATCATGCCTGAAGGGGGCGCAGCTGGACCAGGGTGAGCCAGGTCTCGGGGTCGGGTTCGACATAGGCAGCGCGCACGACATATGGCCCAGCCTCCAAAGCCACCCGTACGTGATCTTGATGGTGGCACTCGGCACCCGTCCAGACCGAGTCGAAGAGCACGACCGGCCCTGGCACTTGCCAGAGCAGCTCGCTCTCCCACAACGCGGCACGCATCGCTGTGTCCACGCTGCCGAGCATGGCCTCCTCGGACTCCGCCGCGGACCAGCGCACGAACACGTTCTGCACCGACAGATACGCCGTCGAGGCCGGCTCGTCCCCCAACACCAGGGCTTGGGCCGACCCAACCTCGATCAGGCCGATGAAGCCCTCAACAGCACAGGCCCTGTCATAGTCGTCCCCGGCCGATCCCGACCACGCCCCCAGCACGGCTTCCGGGACCACGACGAGCGGCCCTCCCCCAGACTCCACCCACGAGACCGCTCCCGGCTCCCCGTACATGACCATGCGCGCAACCTACACAGAACAGCCGACGAGCGTGATCCTGCAGGCCGACGACGGGCCCAGGTACCGCACTCGCACACCACTCCCTTCGTATGGCTGCGCCGGATGCCCGCCGGTGCCGTGCTACACCGTCTGCCGGATTGGAGGTGGGGACGAGCCTGGTCAGACACAGCGACAGCGACAGCGGTGACAGGGCGCTGCCGTACGGTGTCCTAGGTACCGAGAAGGAGGCACCGATGAGCGCTCAGCCGATCCACGGCCCCGAGCTGATCCCCAGGCCCGCCCAGACGCCCCTGGCCCTGTACGAGGCCGTCGCGGCCCTCCTTCCGCACCGGCTGACCGAGATGACCGCCGACCAGGCCCGCGCCATGACCGAAGCGGTCGAGCACCAGAGCCTCAAACCCCTGCTGCGCTTCACGGTGAAGTGGGCTGTGGACGTCGAGATCGCGCGCCACCCAGAGACGCTTGCCGAGCTGCACCGCGCCGAGTACCTGGCCCATCACGCCGAGAGCCGGGAAGAGCGTCGGCGGCAGGCCGCGCTCGCCGGCGCCATCGTGGGCGCCGCTGCCGAGGCGGTGCGCGGGTGACCTGGGACTGGGAGTACAACCCCGACGAAGACACCGTCGCCGAAGGGGCACCCCTCGCCTTCGTAGCCCAGGTCGAGAAGAAGGCCGACGAGATCGTCCGCGCCGCCGCAGCGCTCTACCTGGACGGCACCACGTACCAGGGGCCCGGCGAGGGAATGAAGTCCGCCGACATCGAAGACGGTATTTTCTGGTACATGATTGTCCCGCGTGACGAACGCGTTTATATTCTGCGAATCCAGTCCCTTTAGCTGGATTCAAGTGGAATTTCTGCCCGGCGCCGGGTGAGCACGGAGGCTGCGGCGGGATATGCTTGCGCCAGGCTTCTGATACCGCCCCATCCTGGGTTTCCCGGATCGGTCTGCCGATTTTCCGGCCGGATGGGGAGGGGCTTTGCGGCGGGATCACCTGACGGTCGACAGTTGATACATGTTGGGATGGGTGGCCCGGGCAGACCCGGCGGAGCAGTGCGTGGGACGACCGGCCGGTCCAGGGATCGTCGGGGCCGCCGTTCCGGCCCGGCCCCGACGGGCAGTCAACCCAACCACCCCGGGCCACCCCGTCCTCCTAGCCAGCCCTACTCCACCTCAGCCAAGAGCCCAGCTCACACCTATGAGCAGGGCTCAGCCACCGGGGGCCGTCGGAGCGAAGCGGAGCGGCCCCGAGAGGGGAGCGAAGCGGACCGACCAGGCCCCGGCGAAGCCGGGCCGGGCGGGCCCAAAGGAAGGCCCCCGACACCCCGGGCGGGGCCGCCCCCCCCCCCCCGGGGG
>NZ_JBFBJZ010000064.1:0-41386 GCF_040686255.1 Kitasatospora sp. NPDC085879
CGACCCAGCCCGAGCCGGGAAGTGGTGTTTCAAGGGATTGGCCGCTCCGGGACCGTCCGCGCTGACTGCGTGTCCGGTGCTCCCTGCCGAGCGACTAGAGAACACTACGCCCATCGACGACGGCAGGCAAATCCGGCGCGCGGACGAGCCACGTGGCGACGCTCCGGCCGGCCTTCACGTACTCGCCGTTGGGGTGGTCGTTGGAGGCGACCCGCAGGGCGGCGGCCTCGTGGTCCTGGCCGCCACCGGTGTGCCGTGCGATCAGACGGCGGTGGCGGAGCTCGTCGTCGGCCTCGATGTACCAGAGCTCCCGGAGCAGGGCCCGGACGTTCGGCCACGGGGTGTCCGGCGCGGCGAGGTAGTTGCCCTCGGTGACGACGAGACGGGTGTGCGGCCGGACCACGTGGCGGGCGGCCACGGGCTCGTCGACGGTCCGGTCGAAATCGGGTGCGTAGATGTCGCGGAACCGCTCATGGGTGACACGCTGCAGCAGGGCGAGATAGCCGTCCGCGTCGAAAGTCTCGGGGGCTCCCTTGCGGGCACGCAGGCCGAGCCGGTCCAGTTGGGTGTTGGCCAGGTGGAATCCGTCGAGCGGGAGGTACGCGGCGGCGTCGGGGCCCTCCCGCCGGACGATCTCGGCGACCAGGTGGCGGGCGAGGGTGGACTTCCCGGCAGCGGGCGGCCCGGCGAGGCCCAGAATCACGCGGCCTCTGCCGCTCCCTTGTCCGCGCAGGAGTCCGAGCGCCCGCTCGACCAGTGCGTCGATCGGTACCTCGATCGGCGCCGCGGCCGGTGCTTCGACCGCTGCCTCGGGCGACACACTCGCCCCGGGCGCCTCCGACGCCCCCGCCGCGGCCCGCGCGGGCTCCGCGGCGCGGCCCGCCGTCGCGTCGTCCCGGCCGTGTTCCGACGTGTGGCCCCCGTGTACGTCTACGTGCATGGGCGCACCCTACTCAGCCGTGGCGCCGGGAGCACCGACCCGCAGGACGCCGATCGGCTGATCAAGGACACCGGCCAGGGCGGACGGGGCGGACGAGCCGCAGGCAGAGGTGGAGGCAGAGGGCAGGGCTTCAGGCCGAGGGCTCGCCGAACACCGGCTCGTCGAGGGTGAGGGTGCCGGCGTCCGCGTCCAGGACGGCGGGTACGCCGAGCGGGACGGTGAGGCTGCTGGGGCTGTGGCCGAAGCCGAGTTCCCAGATCACCGGAACGCCGAGCGGTCCGAGGCGGTCGAGCATGACCTCGCGGACCAGCTCCGGCGGGCCGCATCCCTCCCAGGAGCCGAGCGCGACGGCGGCCAGGCCGTCCAGTGCGCCGGAGCGGATCAGCTGGGTGAGGGTGCGGTCGAGCCGGTAGGGCTGCTCGTTGACGTCCTCCAGCAGCAGGATCGTGCCGGCGAAGGAGGGGCGGGCGCTCGGCGTGCCGCGGTCGGTGGCGAGGAGGGCGGCGCAGCCGCCGGCGGTGGTTCCCGCGGCCCGGCCGGGGACGAGGGGCTCGGCGGTGGCGGAGGTGAGCACGCGGGTGGTGGCGGGTTCGAAGAGGGTGCGGCGCAGATGGTCGGCGGTGGCGTGGTCCTCCAGGAATGCGGCCGCGGTGCCCATCGGTCCGTAGAGGGTGGGGAGGCCGAGGCGGAGGTCGACGGCTTCGTGGAGCACGGTGATGTCGCTGAAGCCGACCAGGATCTTGGGAGGTGCGGCGCGCAGGGCGTCCCAGTCGACGAGGTCGACCATGCGTTGGACCCCGTAGCCGCCGCGGGCGCAGACGACGGCGGAGATGGCGGGGTCGAGCCAGGCCTGCTGGAAGTCGGCGACGCGGGCGGCGTCGGTGCCGGCGAGGTAGCCGTGGACGGGGTGGCGGTCGAGGAGGTGGGCGCCGGGGACGACGTCCAAGCCCCAGGAGCGGAGGAGGGCGGTGCCGGCGGCGAGGCGTTGCGGGTCGATCGGGCCGCTGGGGGCGATCAGGGCGACGCGGTCGCCCGCGGTCAGCCGGCGGGGGCGGCGGCGCGGCGGTGTCGCGGGCTGCGGCGATGTCGCAGGCGGCGTCCCGGCCGCGGCGGTCGGCACCACCGGCCCGGGGTCGCGGCGGTGGGCGGCGTCGTCGGTCGTCAGTTGATCCATCGACAGGTTCTCCCCCGTGGTGACAGGTTCGCCTGCTCACGGTATTCCCCGGTGCGGGGGTGGAACGATCCGCCCCCGCACCGGGAATGCCTCCCTTTCACAGGCGCCCTTTCACGCGGCGCCCATCACACGGTGCCCATCACCTCGCGGACCTCGGCGAGGGTGGCGTCGGCCACGGCGTTGGCGCGCTCGTTGCCGGTGCGCAGCACCTCGCGGAGGAATCCGCGGTCGGCGGCGAGTTCGGCGCGGCGGGCCCGGTGGGGCCGGAAGTGTTCGTTAACGGCCTCGGTGACGAGTCCCTTGAGGGTGGCGGCGCCGCGGTCGCCGATCTCCTCGGCGATGTCCTCGGGTGTGCGGTTCAGGCAGAGGGCGGCGAGTTGGAGGAGGCCCGCGACGCCGGGGCGGCGCTCGGGGTCGTACCCGATGCGGCGTTCGGCGTCGGTGGTGGCGGAGCGGACGAGGCGGGCGGTGGCGTCCTCGGTGGCGCCGAGCGGGATGGCGTTGCCGCGGCTCTTGCTCATCTTGCCGCCGTCGGTGCCGAGCAGCAGCGGGGCGGCGGAGAGCAGGGCCTGGGGTTCGGGGAAGACGGGTGCGCCGTAGCGTTCGTTGAAGCGGCGGGCGACGGTGCGGGTGGTCTCCAGGTGCGGGACCTGGTCCTGACCGACGGGGACGAGGTCGGCCTTGCAGAAGAGGATGTCCGCGGCCTGGTGGACGGGGTACGTGAACATCAGTCCGCTGACGGTGGATCGGCCGGAGTGGGCGATCTCGTCCTTGACGGTGGGGTTGCGGCCGAGTTCGGCGACGCTGACGAGGCTGAGGAAGGGCAGCAGCAGCTGGTTGAGCGCGGGTACGGCGCTGTGCGCGAAGACGGTGGCGCGTTCGGGGTCGACCCCGGCGGCGAGGTAGTCGAGGACGAGGTTCTCGGCGTGCTCGGCGGGGCGGTCGGCGCGGTCGCGGTCGGTGAGCACCTGGTAGTCGGCGACGACGAGGAAGAGGTCGACGCCGAGGCGCTGCAGTTCGACGCGGTTCTGCAGGGTGCCGAAGTAGTGGCCCAGGTGGAGTGGGCCGGTGGGCCGGTCCCCGGTGAGGATGCGGTGGCGCTCGGGGTTGCGGCGGATGCGGTCGACGGTGATCACGGAGGTTCTCCTCGGATGGCGGGCTGGCGGCGGTGCCGTCCACCGGGCGCTGCCGGCCCCGAGGAGGGGTGAAGTAACAGGGCCGCCCGTGCGGACGGCCCTGTGGTCATGCATGAGAGGTGGCCGTCCTAGGACGGCCACCAGTTCAGGCACGGCTGGGTCTTCATGGCACCAGGGTACGCGTACGTCCGGCCGTTCTCGGTACCGGTTTTCGGCCGACGGCCCGTCACGGGCGCCCGGAACACCGGGCGGGGCCCCGAGGTCGACACATGGCGGACGACCCTGGCTCCCAAGGACCTTGTGCGGCAGGATCGTTCATGTCGCAGACCGAAGGGCCCCGCACCGATGACCCCGCTCGACCAGCCAGCGTCCGACCGCTCCTCCGGTGATGCCCTCCTCTCCGGCGGGACTGCCGCGCCCCGCGGCTCCGACGAGGGGGGCGCGGCGGCGACACGGCAGGCCGGGCACGATCACCCGGCGGCCACGGCGGTCCCGGCGGATCCGGCGGCGGTCCCAGGGGTCCCGGCGGATCCGACGGCGGTCAGGCTGCTGGCCGGGCTGGCGGCCCGGCTGCGCGGGGCGTACGAGCGGGGAGCGACGCCGGCCGACCTTGCGGCGGCCTGCCACCGGTCGGAGGCGGAGGTGCACAGACTGCTGGCCGTGGCCGGCACCCGGTTCGACGCCGCACGGCCTGCGGTGGCCGGTTCCAAGGCCGGCGGCGGCGCCCTCCCCGACGGCGGCGGACACGACACCGGAGGAGTCACCGCGAGTCCGGCCGGTGGCGCGGCCGAGGCCGGTCGGCAGCTGCGCCGGGCGCGCCGTCCGGTTCCCTCGCGGCGGCTTCGCCGGCTCCACCCGCGTCCGCCGGAGCGGCAGGAGCTGTGGCACCCGGCGGGGACGGGCGAGCAGGCCGGGGAGGGCGGCGGGCCGGACGGGGGGACGCCGCTGGGCATACTGATCGGCGGTTCGGCGGCGCCGGCGACCGAGCAGTGGAGTCAGCAGCGGGTCGATGCCAGGCTGATGCGGATCGGCAGGGGGACGTGTCTGCTGGTGCTGCCCTCGTGGCGGGCGGCGATCGCGGTGGCCGTGCCGACCGAGCGACTGCTCGCCTCCACCGGGCTGACGGTCGAGGAGCTGGCGGGTGCGCGCCTCTCGGTGCTGATCAATCCGGAGGCGCTGCACGACCGCGACCTGGGGCTGCACGGCTGGCAGGCCGAGCCGCCGCACTGAACCGGCCGGTGCGGACCGCGCGGTGGCCGTCCGTCAGGCGGACGGCTCGCCGGCGGTGGTGGGCAGTGCCTCGCCGGGGCGGCTGTTGGGGGTGCCCCGGGGAACGTGGCCGAGGTGGACGGGTTCCGGCGGGCGAGTGCCCGCTCCGGTCCCGAGGGCGGCCAGCAGGGTCGGCAGCTGCGGTGGCCAGAGCGCGTCGGCCTCGGGCGCGGCGAGTTCCTCCGGGCTCCACCAGCGCCATTCGAGGATGCCGTCGGCGCGGTGCACGCCGCTGACGTCGCCGACCGGTCCGCGGCGCGGGCCGGTGGTCACGTAGATGTGCTCGTGCTGGCGGACGGGGATGCCGTGCCAGGTGAAGTCGTGTTCCCAGGTGCAGAGCAGGTACCCGGGGTCGATGTCGGTCCAGCCGGTCTCCTCGTGCAGCTCGCGGAGGGCGCCGGCCGTCGGCGTCTCGCCGTCCTCCAGTCCGCCGCCCGGCATGTTCCAGTGCACACCGACCTCGATGTTGTCGCTGCGGAGCAGGAAGACGGAGCCGTCCGGCGCGAGGACGGCCGTCCGTGCCGCACGTCTCGGTCTGCGGCCGCCGGGCCCGGGGGCCGATCGCGAGGCCGTCCGGCCGAGGAGTGAACCCGGGAGCCGGCTCAGGAGTCGGCCCGGGAGTCGGCCGAGAAGGTGTGGCAGCGTCGGCATCGGATCACCCTGGCACGCACGGTCGGGGGTGTCGACACGGTTTCCCCGCGCCGCGGCGGCTCCCGGCCATCGGGGCGGTCGGAAGGCATCGGCGCGGGTGGGGCGTGCGGGAGGGGGTGCGTGCGCTGCGGTGCGCCGTACGCTGTGGGCCATGACCACCCCGGCCGTCCTGCTGCCCGCCGATCCGCTCGCGCCGCGCAGGCCCGACCCGCACTACGTGTGGGAGGCGCAGCTGGTGCGCGATCTCGGCGGGACCTGTGTGCTGCTGGACCACGACGCCCTGCTCGCGGGCGACGCGCAGGCGGCGGTGCAGCGGGTGCCGGCCGGCGTCGGGCCGCTCTGGTACCGAGGCTGGATGGTCCCGGTGCCCGCGTACCACGCGTTGGCGCAGGCGCTTCTCGCCCGCGGCGGGGTGCTGCTGACCGCACCCGCGGGCTACGGGGACGCCCATGAACTCCCCGGCTGGTACGGGGTGTTCGAGGGGGCGACGCCGGAGAGCCGGTGGCTGCCCGGGGTGGCCGAGCCCTCCCGGGAGGAGCTCGAGGAGCTGGCCCGGCAGCTGGGCGGGAGCGGGGCGGCGGTCGTCAAGGACTATGTGAAGTCCCGCAAGTACGAGTGGGAGGAAGCCTGCTTCGTCCCGGACCTCGCGGACACCGACCGGCTGTGCGCGGTGGTGGCGCGGTTCGTGGAGTTGCAGGACGGTGCCCCGGCGGGCGGGATCGTACTGCGCCGGTACGAGGAGTTCGTGCGGGACGCGAGCGGGCGGGCCGAGGAGGCGCGGGTCTGGTGGGTGGACGGCGAGCCGGTGCTGCGGGGCCCGCACCCCGACGCGGCTCCGGGGCCGGCCCCGCACGCGGACCTGTCGGTGGTCGGGCCGCTGGTGCACTCGCTGGGCTGCCGGTTCGTCACCACCGATCTCGCGCGGCGGGCGGACGGCTCCGGCTGGCGGGTGGTGGAGGTCGGCGACGGCCAGGTGAGCGACCTGCCCCGGGGCGCCGACGCGGCCGGGCTCTTCGCCGCCCTGCTGGCTGTCTGACCCGGAGCCCCGCCGGGAGGCGGGCCCCGGAGGGCCCGCCGGAGGGTCAGCCGACCGGGGTGGCGCGGCCGTCGGAGACGAAGGCCTGCCAGAGCCGGTGGTAGACGCCGCCCGCGGCGAGGAGGTCACTGTGGGTGCCGTCCTCGACGATCCGGCCGTGGTCGAGGACGACGATCCGGTCGGCCCGCTCGGCGGTGGTCAGGCGGTGGGCGATGACCAGGGTGGTGCGGCCGCCGCTGAGGCGGTCGGCGGCCTGGTTGACGGCGGCCTCGCTGGCCAGGTCGAGGGCGGCGGTGGCCTCGTCCAGCAGCAGGATGTCGGGGTCGACGAGTTCGGCGCGGGCGAGTGCGACGAGCTGGCGCTGGCCCGCGGAGAGGTTCCGTCCGCGCGGCGCGACCTCGTGCTCGTAGCCGCCGGAGAGGCCGAGGATCATCTCGTGCGCGCCGACCGCGCGGGCCGCGGCCTCGACCTCGGCCCGGGTGGCCCCGGGGCGGCCGTAGGCGATCGCCTCGTGGACGGTGCCGGCGAACAGGTACGCCTCCTGCGGGACGACGCCCAGCCGGTGGCGGTACCCGGAGAGGTCGAAGCGGGAGACGTCGGTGCCGTCGATCCGGACGGTGCCGGTGGTGGCGTCGTAGAACCGGGCGACCAGCTTGACCAGGGTGGACTTGCCTGCGCCGGTCTCGCCGACCAGGGCGACGGTCTGGCCCGCCGGGATGTGCAGGTCGATGCCGGTGAGGACGTTGGGCAGGCTCTCGCCGTCGCCGTCGCCGTTGTACGCGAAGCCGACGCCGTCCAGGTGGATGTCGCCCTTGAGGCGGGTGACCGGCACGGGCGGGTCGCTCTCGGGGGTGCTGGTCGGGGTGCGCAGCAGTTCGCGGATCCGGCCGAGGCTGACGCTGGCCTGCTGGTAGCCGTCGAAGACCTGGGAGAGCTGGTTGACCGGGGCGAAGAACAGGTCGATGTAGAGCAGGTAGGCGACCAGGGCGCCGATGGTGAGGGTGCCGTCGTCGACCCGGGTGGCGCCGGCGATCAGGACGAGCGCGGAGGCGACGCTGGAGAGGAACTGGACGAACGGGAAGTAGATCGAGATGTAGAGCTGGGCGCGGGCACGGGCGTGCCGGTACTCCAGGCCGCGGGCGACGAAGCGGGCGGTGTTGACGTCCTGGCGGCGGAAGGCCTGGACGATCCGCATGCCGGCGACGTTCTCCTGCAGGTCGGCGTTGACGGTGGAGATCAGGTCCCGGGAGATCTGGTACTGCACGGTGGACTTGCGGCGGAAGACCAGGGTGGCGACGACCAGGATCGGCAGGACGGCGAAGACCACCAGGGCGAGGCCGGCGTCGAGGATCAGCAGGGCGGCGAAGATCCCGAAGAAGGTGAGCAGGCTGACCACCGCGGTGACGACGCCGGTCTGCAGGAAGGTCGAGATGGAGTCGACGTCGGTGGTCATCCGGGTCATGATCCGGCCGCTGAGCTCGCGTTCGAAGTAGTCGAGGCCGAGCCGGTTCAGATGGGCGAAGATCTTCAGCCGCAGGGTGTAGAGGACGCGCTCGCCGGTGCGGCCGCTGACGCGGGTCTCGGCGCTCTGCACCAGCCAGTCCAGCAGGACGATGACGAGGGCGCCGAGGGCGGCGACGGTGACACCGCTCATGGCGGCCTTGCTCACGCCGTCGTCGATGCCGTGCCGGATCAGGATCGGGAGGGTGAGCCCGGCGGCGGTGTCGAGGGCGACCAGCAGCAGGGCGATCGCCAGCGGGCGGCCGAACGGTGCGAGCAGGCGGCGGAGGCTGAAGTGCAGGTCGCCGGCCTCGGCGTCCTCGACACGGATGTCGGGTGTGTCGGTGGCGGGCCGCAGGGCGGCGACCTTGGCGAGGAGTTCCGCGTCGGCGCCGGGCTTCTTCGCGAGGGTGACGGCGGGGGTGACGACGGCGGTTGCCGCCGCTCCGGTGGTCGCCGCGGCCGGGCCGGCCGTGCGGCCGGAGGCCTCGGGGGCGGCGTCGGGGTCGGTGATCAGTGCCCGGTAGAGCGGACATCGGGCGTCCAGCTCGCGGTGGGTGCCGATGTCGACGAGGCGGCCGCGGTCGAGCACGGCGATCCGGTCGGCGAGCTGCAGGGTGGAGCGGCGGTGCGCGACGAGCAGGGTGGTGCGCCCGGCCATGACCGAGCGGAGCGCCTCGAAGATCTCGGCCTCGATCTGCGGGTCGACCGCGGAGGTGGCGTCGTCGAGCAGCAGGATGCGCGGGTCGGTGAGGATCGCGCGGGCCAGGGCGATCCGCTGGCGCTGGCCGCCGGAGAGGGTGAGGCCCTGCTCGCCGACCTTGGTGTCGTAGCCGTCCGGGAGTTCACGGATGAAGCCGTCGGCCTGCGCGGCGCGGGCGGCGGCCTCGATCTGCTCGTCGGTCGCCTCGGGGTGGCCGTAGGCGATGTTGGTCCGGACGCTGTCGGAGAACAGGAAGCTCTCCTCGGGGACGATGCCGACGGTGGCGCGCAGCGAGTCGAGGGTGATGTCGCGCAGGTCGTGCCCGTAGATGCGGACGGCGCCGGCCGTCGGGTCGTAGAAGCGCGGGACGAGCTGGGCGACGGTCGACTTGCCGGAGCCGGAGGCGCCGACCAGGGCGAGGGTCTCGCCGGGGGCGAGGTGAAGGCTGAGGCCGTCGAGGACGGGGACGGCGTCCTCGTGGCCCTCGTAGTGGAAGTCGACGCGGTCGAGTTCCAGGGCGGCGGTGCCGGGGGTGGGGGCGCCGGGCTCGGCCGATCCGGGGTCGGTGTCGGCGGCGCCGAGCGGCCTGGCGTCGGGGCGTTCCTGGACGTGCGGGCGCTGGTCGATCAGCTGGAGGACGCGCTCCACGCCGGCCCTGGCCTGCTGGCCGACGGTGATCACCATGGCGAGCATCCGGACCGGGCCGGTCATCTGGGCGACGTAGGTGGAGAAGGCGACGAAGGTGCCGAGCGAGACCTTGCCCTGAACGGCCAGCCAGCCGCCGAGGGCGAGCACGGCGACCTGGGCCAGCGCGGGGACGGCCTGCATGGCCGGGGTGTAGCGGCTGTTGAGACGGATCGAGCGGAGCCGGGCGGCGTACAGGCCGCGGGAGACCTTCTCCAGCTTGGCGCGCTCCTGGGCCTCCTGGCCGAAGCCCTTGACCACGCGGACGCCGCCGACGGCCGCGTCCACCACGCCGGCGACCGCGGCGGCCTCCTGCTGTGCGGCCCAGGTGGCCGGGAAGAGCCGTTTGCGGCTGAGTGCGGCGCACCACCAGAGGGCGGGTGCCATCACCAGGGAGATCAGGGTGAGCGGCAGCGAGAGCCAGAGCATGACCGCGAGGGACATGCCGAACATCAGCAGGTAGCCCGTCATCATCGGCAGCATCGAGAGCAGGCCGTTGATGAGCTGGAGGTCGGAGGTGGCGCGGCCGACGACCTGGCCGGTGTCGAGGCGGTCCTGTCGGCGGCCGTCGAGCCGGGTGAGCGAGGTGAAGAGGTCCGCGCGGAGGTCGTGCTGGACGTCGAGGGCGAGCTGCCCGCCGTAGTAGCGGCGGATCTGCGCGCAGAGGAAGACCACGGCCGCGGCGACCAGCAGGACGACGGCCCAGGGGGCGAGCGGTCGGGTGTGCGCGGTGATGACGTCGTCGATGATCAGCTTGGTGATCAACGGGACGACGGCGCTGACGGCCATGCCGACCAGCGAGGCGCCGAAGGCGAGCAGGACGTTGCGGCGGTAGCGCCAGGAGTAGCCGCCGAGGCGGCGGAGCCAGCGGGACTCGTCCGGTGTTCCGGGGGTGGTGGCCTCGGGTGCGGCTCCCCCGCTCCGTGCTCCTGATCTGCGGCGGCGCAGGGAGGTCTTGCCGGACCGGCTGCTCTGAGGATCCGCGTCCCGGGAAATCTCCGCAGTAGAACCATGAGTCTCAGGCATATTTAGGGATACTAACCATTCGGCTCGACCGCCGTCCATCGCCTTTCGACGGACGCCCGGGAGGCTCAACGACGGACGGTCCGCGAACCTTCCCGCCCCCCTCCAGGGTCGCCGACGCGCCACCCGGAACGCACGGGACGGCGGACCGGACGGACCTCCGACGCTGGTCCTACACCCTCCGAACGCCCCGCCCCCGGACGCCCGCGAAGCCGCCTAGGCCGCGCCCTCCTCGACAGGGGGGGCGGTCACCGTTCCGGCGGTGGGCATCGTTCCGGCGGCGGCGCTCGCGGCGGCTGCGGCGAACGCGCCGTGGGCCAGGCTGTGCAGCAGGGCGGCCATCGCGTCCCGCGGCAGCCCGGACCGGTCGGCCGGCCCGGAGTGCGGGGCGGCGCTGTGCGGGGTGGAGTTCAGCAGGCCGAAGACCGCATGCACGGCCGCGCGGGCGAGCGGCTCCGCGCCGGGGGCGGCGAGCGGCGGGAAGGCCTCCCGGACGACGCCGACCCACAGCTCCACGTAGCCGCGCTGCAGCCGGCGGACCCGGCGGCGGTCCTCCTCCTTCAGATGGAGCAGTTCGCGGTCGTGCAGGATGATCAGGTCGCGGTCGTCCAGCGCGAAGTCCACATGGCCGCCGATCAGGGCGTCCAGCGCGCCGGCCGGCCCGTCCGCGCCGCCGGCCTCGCCGGCCCGGCGCCGCCCCTCCTCCAGCAGCCGCTCGCTGATGCCGACCAGGAGGTCGGCGAGCATCGCGTCCTTGCCGGAGAAGTGCCGGTACAGGCCGGGGCCGCTGATGCCCACCGCCTTGCCGATCTCGTCCACTCCGACCCCCAGGAAGCCCCGGGCGGCGAAGAGCCGGGCGGCTTCCTTGCGGATCTGGTCGCGGCGTGGGAGCGCGGAGGCTGCGGGCACGTTCGGCATGCTGCCCATCGTAGACAGCCGCGTTATCGGCGGTTAACCTGGCCGCAGGAGTTAACGCTCATTAACCTCCGGGCAGCGGACTCACCCGTCCGCATGCCCACTCGGCTCCGAGGGCAAGGGAGCTCTTGGGATGGTCCTCTCATCCATTGGATCTGCCGCCGGTCCGGCGGCCGGCCCGTTCACCGGCCCGGCCGCCGGCACCGCACCGCAGAACGCCTTCCGGGGCGCCGCGGCCGCGCCGGCACCGCGGCTGGACTCCGCGGCCGATCCCGGCTCGGCCGCCTACCGCACCAACCAGGCCGCCCACCGGGAGCTGGTCGACGAGCTGCGCAGCAAGCTCGCCGCCGCCGCACTCGGCGGCGGCGCCAAGGCCAGGGCCCGGCACACCGCCCGCGGCAAGCTGCTCCCCCGCGACCGGGTGGACACCCTGCTCGACCCGGGCTCCCCCTTCCTGGAGCTGTGCCCGCTGGCCGCCGACGGCCTCTACGACGGCGCCGCCCCGGCCGCCGGTGTGATCGCCGGCATCGGCCGGGTGGCCGGCCGGGAGGTCGTGGTCGTCGCCAACGACGCCACCGTCAAGGGCGGCACCTACTACCCGATGACGGTCAAGAAGCACCTGCGCGCGCAGGAGGTGGCCCTGGAGAACCGGCTGCCCTGCGTCTACCTGGTGGACTCCGGCGGCGCCTTCCTGCCGATGCAGGACGAGGTCTTCCCCGACCGCGACCACTTCGGCCGGATCTTCTACAACCAGGCCCGGCTCTCCGCCGCGGGCATCCCGCAGATCGCCGCGGTGCTCGGCTCCTGCACCGCCGGCGGCGCGTACGTGCCGGCCATGAGCGACCAGGCCGTCATCGTCCGCAACCAGGGCACGATCTTCCTCGGCGGTCCGCCGCTGGTGAAGGCGGCCACCGGCGAGGTCGTCACCGCCGAGGAGCTCGGCGGCGGCGAGCTGCACTCCCGCACCTCCGGGGTCACCGACCACCTGGCCGAGGACGACGCGCACGCGCTGTCGATCGTCCGCACCATCGTCGCCGGGCTCGGCCCGCGCACCCCCGCGCCGTGGCCGCTCGCCCCGGTGGAGGCCCCGGCGGTGGACCCGGCCGGCCTGTACGGCGCGGTGCCGGTCGACCCGCGCACCCCGTACGACGTGCGCGAGGTGATCGCCCGGCTGGTGGACGGCAGCCGCTTCGCCGAGTTCAAGGCCGAGTACGGGCCCACCCTGGTGACCGGCTTCGCCCGGATCCACGGCCACCAGGTGGGCATCGTCGCCAACAACGGCGTGCTCTTCGCCGAGTCCGCGCTCAAGGGCGCGCACTTCGTCGAGCTGTGCGACCAGCGCGGCATCCCGCTCCTCTTCCTGCAGAACATCACCGGCTTCATGGTCGGCCGGCAGTACGAGGCGGGCGGCATCGCCAAGCACGGCGCCAAGATGGTGACGGCCGTGGCCTGCACCCGGGTGCCCAAGCTGACGGTCGTCATCGGCGGCTCGTACGGCGCAGGCAACTACTCGATGTGCGGCCGGGCGTACTCGCCGCGCTTCCTGTGGATGTGGCCGGGCGCCAAGATCTCGGTGATGGGCGGCGAGCAGGCGGCCTCCGTCCTCGCCACCGTGCGCCGCGACCAGTTCGAGGCGCAGGGCGAGGAGTGGCCGGCCGAGGCGGAGGAGGAGTTCAAGCGTCCCGTCCGCGAGCAGTACGAGCGGCAGGGCAGCGCCTACTACGCCACCGCCCGGCTCTGGGACGACGGCGTGATCGACCCGATGGAGACCAGGACCGTCCTCGGTCTGGCGCTCACCGCCTGCGCCAACGCCCCGCTCGCCGAGCCCCGGCCGTACGGCGTCTTCCGGATGTGACCGGGCCGGGCCGGTGCGGACGAAACCGCCGCCCGGCCCGCCCCTCCTCGCAGGACACCCGGCCCGGCCGCACCCGCGCCGCCCGTCCTCCCACCGCCGCTCCGCCGGACGCGCGCCGGCAGCGCCACCCCTCGACCCGGAGGAAGACCTCCCATGTTCGACACCGTTCTGGTCGCCAACCGGGGTGAGATCGCCCTCCGGGTGATCCGCACCCTGCGGCGGCTCGGCATCCGCTCCGTCGCCGTGCACAGCGACGCCGACGCCGACGCCCCGCACGTCCGCGAGGCCGACCTCGCCGTCCGGCTCGGCCCGGAGGGGCGCAGCGACAGCTCGGCGGCCGAGACCTACCTGCGGACGGACCTGCTGCTCGCCGCCGCCCGGCGCACCGGCGCGCAGGCCGTGCACCCCGGGTACGGCTTCCTCGCCGAGAACCCGGGCTTCGCGCGGGCCTGCGCCGAGGCGGGCCTGGCGTTCATCGGCCCGCCGCCGGCCGCGGTGGAGCTGATGGGCGACAAGATCAACGCCAAGGAGGCCGTCCGGGTCGCCGGCGTGCCGGTGGTGCCGGGCAGCCGGGGCGGCTCGCCGGACGACGCCGAGCTGATCGCGGCGGCCGGGGAGATCGGCTACCCGGTGCTGCTGAAGCCGTCCGCGGGCGGCGGCGGCAAGGGCATGCGGCTGGTCCGCGACCCGGCGGACCTCCCGACCGAGATCGACGCGGCGCGACGGGTGGCCCGCACCGCGTTCGGTGACGACACCCTGCTGCTGGAGCGCTGGGTGGACCGGCCGCGCCACATCGAGGTGCAGGTGCTCGCCGACGCGCGCGGCACCACGGTGCACCTCGGCGAGCGCGAGTGCAGCCTGCAGCGCCGCCACCAGAAGCTGATCGAGGAGGCCCCCTCCGTCCTGCTCAACGAGGAGACCCGGGCGGCCATGGGAGCGGCCGCCGTCCGGGCCGCCGAGGCCTGCGGCTACACCGGCGCCGGCACGGTGGAGTTCATCGTGCCCGGTCTGGAGCCCGGTGCCGCGGTGCCCGAGGGCGTCCTGGACTTCTTCTTCATGGAGATGAACACCCGCCTCCAGGTGGAGCACCCGGTCACCGAGCTGGCGATCGCGGTGCGCGCGGACGACTCCGCCGAGCCGCAGCGGCTCGACCTGGTCGAGTGGCAGCTGCGGGTGGCGGCCGGCGAGGCGCTGCCCTTCGGGCAGGACGACATCTCCTTCCGGGGCCACGCCATCGAGGCCCGGATCTGCGCCGAGGACCCGGACCGGGACTTCCTGCCGACCGGCGGGCGCATCCTGCGCCTGGACGAGCCGGCCGGCGAGGGCATCCGGGTGGACTCCGGCGTGGCGGCCGGCACCGAGGTCGGCAGCCTGTACGACCCGATGCTGGCGAAGGTCATCGCGTACGGGCCGGACCGCGCGACCGCGCTGCGCCGGCTGCGGGCCGCACTGGCCGACACCCGGATCCTCGGCGTCACCACCAACACCGGCTTCCTGCGGCGGCTCCTCGCCCACCCCGACGTGGCCGCGGGGCGCCTCGACACCGGGCTGGTGGAACGGACCACGCAGCAGACCCCCGTACTGCTGAGCTCCCCGTACACCCGCACCGGTGCCGACGCCCCCGCGACCGGGCCCGCCGAGGACGCCTCCCCGGACGTGCTGCCGATCGCCGCCGCCGTCGCCCGGCAGCTGGACCTCGCCCCGGCCGTCGCCCCCGACGGCTGGACGGACCCGTTCTCCCTCCCCTCCGGGTGGCGCATGGGCGGTGAGGCCGCCTGGACGGCCCACCGCCTGCGGCTGACCGGCCACGAGCCGGTCACCGTCCTGGTCCGGCCGAGCACGCCCGGCCCCGCCTCCGACCTGCAGGTGCGGGTCGGCGACGGCCCGGTGCGGCAGGCCAGGGCCCACCACTCCGGCGACCGTCTGCACCTCTCCCTCGACGGTCTGCAGACGACGTTCGCACACACCACCGACAACGGGCCCGCGGGCCGCGTCGACTGGCTCGCCGTGGACGGCGACGCCTGGGCGGTGCACGCCCACGACCCGGTGGCGGACCGCACCGCCGCGGGCGGGGCCCACCACGGCGCGCTGACCGCGCCCATGCCGGGCACCGTCACCGTGGTCAAGGCCGCGGTCGGCGACCGGGTGAGCCGCGGTCAGACCCTGCTGGTCCTGGAGGCCATGAAGATGGAACACGTGATCGCGGCGCCGCACGACGGCACCGTCAGCGAGCTGCGGGCGGTCGCCGGCTCGACCGTCGCCATGGAGGAGCTGCTGGCCGTGGTCGCGGCGGCAGAGGAGGCCGACGCGGCCGTGGGGGCCGCGTCATGACCGCCGATCAGAACGTGGAGACGGCTGCGACGGAGCCCGGCGTGCTGGAGCTCGGCCTGCCGGACCCGGTGCGCGACCCGTCGCTGCCGGCCCGGGTGCGGATCCACGAGGTCGGCCCGCGGGACGGCCTGCAGAACGAGAGCGCGCTCGTCCCGGTCGAGGTCAAGGCCGAGTTCATCGCCCGGCTCGCGGCCGCCGGCCTGCGCACCGTGGAGGCGACCAGCTTCGTCCACCCGAAGTGGGTGCCGCAGCTGGCCGACGCCGAGGAGCTGATGCCGCGGCTGGCCGGTCTGGCCGAGGAGTACCCCGGGCTGCGGCTGCCGGTGCTGGTGCCGAACGAGCGCGGCCTGGACCGGGCGCTCGACCGCGGCGCGACGGAGGTCGCCGTCTTCGCCAGCGCCACCGAGACCTTCGCCCGGCGGAACCTCAACCGGTCCGCCGACGAGGCCATGGCCATGTTCCGGCCGGTCGTGGCCCGGGCCACCGCCGCCGGGGTGCCCGTCCGCGGCTACCTCTCGATGTGCTTCGGGGACCCGTGGGAGGGACCCGTCCCGGCGGCCCAGGTGATCGGCCACGGCCTGCGCCTGCTGGAGATGGGCTGCGCCGAGCTGAGCCTCGGCGACACCATCGGCACCGCCACGCCCGGCCAGGTCGCCGCGCTGCTGACCGGCTTCGCCGAGGCCGGAGTGCCGATGGACCGGCTCGCCGTGCACTTCCACGACACCTACGGACAGGCGCTGGCCAACACGCTGGCCGCGCTGCGCTGCGGGGTGACGGTCGTGGACGCCTCGGCCGGCGGCCTCGGCGGCTGCCCCTACGCGAAGAGCGCCACCGGCAACCTGGCCACCGAGGACCTGGTGTGGATGCTCCACGGCCTCGGCATCGACACCGGCGTCGACCTGGCCGCCCTGGCCGCCACAAGCGGCTGGATGGCACGGCAGCTCGGACGCCCCGGCCAGTCGCGGACCGTCCGGGCGCTGCTCGGCCCGTCCGCCTGACACACCCCGTCAACACCCTCATCACCCCGGCCCGACCGGCCGCGATCCAGGAGGATCCCATGCTCGACCACCGGCTGAGCACCGAGTACAAAGAGCTGCGACGAACCGTCGCGGAGTTCGCGAACGACCGGGTCGCGCCGAAGATCGGCGAGTTCTACGAGCAGAACGAGTTCCCGTACGAGATCGTCCGCGAGATGGGCGAGATGGGCCTGTTCGGCCTGCCCTTCCCCGAGGAGTACGGCGGCATGGGCGGCGACTACCTCGCCCTCGGCATCGCCCTGGAGGAGCTGGCCCGGGTCGACTCCTCGGTCGCGATCACCCTGGAGGCGGCCGTCTCGCTGGGCGCCATGCCGGTGTACCGCTTCGGCACCGAGGAGCAGAAGCGCACCTGGCTGCCGAAGCTGACCTCGGGCGAGATGCTCGGCGCCTTCGGCCTCACCGAGCCGGAGGGCGGCTCGGACGCCGGCGCCACCCGGACGACGGCCCGCTACGACGAGGCGACCGACGAGTGGGTGATCAACGGCACCAAGTGCTTCATCACCAACTCCGGCACCGACATCACGGGCCTGGTCACGGTGACCGCGCTGACCGAGCCCTCCACCCGTTCGAGTGAAGACGGCGCGACGCTCTCGCCCACCCGCGAGATCTCGTCCATCATCGTGCCGACCGGGACCCCCGGGTTCCAGGTCTCCAAGAAGTACTCCAAGGTCGGGTGGAACGCCTCCGACACCCGCGAACTGTCCTTCACCGACTGCCGCGTCCCCGCGGCCAACCTGCTGGGCGACCGCGGCCGCGGCTACGCCCAGTTCCTGCGCATCCTCGACGAGGGGCGCATCGCCATCGCGGCCCTGGCCACCGGCCTGGCCCAGGGATGCGTCGACCAGTCCGTCGCCTACGCCGGCCAGCGGCGCGCCTTCGGGCGGCCGATCGGCGCCAACCAGGTCATCCAGTTCAAGCTCGCCGACATGGAGATGCGCGCGCACACCGCCCGCCTGGCCTGGCGGGACGCAGCATCCCGGCTGCTGCACTCCGAGCCGTTCAAGAAGGAGGCCGCCATCGCGAAGCTGTACGCCTCGGAGGCTGCCGTGGACAACGCCCGCGAGGCGACCCAGATCCACGGCGGGTACGGCTTCATGAACGAGTTCCCGGTCGCCCGGTTCTGGCGCGACTGCAAGATCCTCGAAATCGGGGAGGGCACCTCGGAGGTCCAGCGGATGCTCATCGCGCGAGAGCTCGGCATCCTCTCCTGAGTCCTCCCCGGCTCAATGCCGCGGATCCCCTGGCGGCCGGTCAGGGGATCACGATCACCGGGCGGTTGGCGCGCCGCGCCAGCCGCCCGGACACCGAACCGAAGACCTTGCCGAGCAGGCCGCGGGTGCTGCCGACGACGATCGCGTCGGCGGCGTACTCGCGGCCGACCTCTTCGATCTCGTGGCAGATGTCGCCGCCGCGCTCCACCAGGATCCACGGCACGCCGGCGAGGAAGTCCGCGCAGGCCAGCTCCAGGCCGAGGATCTCGGTGCGGTGGTCCGGCAGGTCGACGAAGACCGGGGGTTCGCAGCCGGCCCACACCGTGGCCGGCAGCCGGTTCGCCACATGGACGATCACCAGGCCGCACTGCGACCGGCGCGCCATCCCGACCGCGTAGGCCAGGGCGCGCTCGCTGGAGAGCGACCCGTCGAATCCGACCACCACGCCGTGCTGGAACGCCGGGTCGCAGGGGCGGGCCGGCTGCTCCTCCACCAGGTGGTCGCCGTCGCCCTCGGTACGGCCCGTCATCGGACCGGGCCCGTCGGTCATCGGGCGCTCCCCGGCCGCTCCGCCGGCGCCCGCCGGGCGGTGCGCCTCGGCCCTGCGTCGGGCCGACAGCGGCCATGCCCGGAGCGCGGCCGCACGCGCTGCGGCCAGCGCGGCCCGGCGAGCCTGGGAGCGGCCGCCGAGGGGCCCTCCGTGGACCGGCAGCGCGCCACCGCCGGCAGCATCCGCACCGGCGGGTACGGGAGGCTCAAAACCAGCCATCGCTCACAGCTATTCGGAGAAGACGGGCCGACAGGACACGAGAGCGCTGCCGGGGCGGCAGGCCCATCCACGGCACCGAGCCGATCTCCGCCGAGCACCACTGGACGCGACCTGTTCCTCTCAGAGTACGACGAGCGCGGAACGCGGCCCAGCAGTCGGGCCGCGCAGGGCCGAGGTTCCCGCGAACGGACCGCGCGCGCCGCGCCTTGTGCGCCCCCGGTGCACGCCGGCCGTCGGCCACCGGGCACGGAGGTTTCCAGGAGCTTGACCGACCGGCCCCGATTACGCAACAGGCCGAACACACAACGTGATCCGACCGTCATCGACAGGTATCCCGGGGCGCCGCACGGTTCCGCACGTCGCGGTCGGCCACCGGGCGGTCACCGTCCGGATCCGGCCAATCCACCTGCCGGACAGGTCGACGATTGGCAATTGCCAGATGCATAGGCGCCGGCACTGGCAGCATGCTCGACATGCCGCTGCTCCTGTTCGACCTCGACAACACCCTGCTGCCCAGGGACGCCGCCTATCGGGCCTGGGCCCGGGACTTCCTGGCCGAACACCGCCTGCCCGCCGCCGACATCGACTGGTTCTCCACCATCGACGGCAGCGGATACGTGCCCCGCAGCACGGTACTGGGCGCCGCGAAGCGCCGCTACGGCCTGGACCACTCCATGGACCTGCTGCTCGCCCACTACCGCCGCGGCATCAACGCGCACATCCACTGCCCCACCACCCACGTCGACGCGCTGCACGCGGCCCGGGCCTCCGGCTGGACCCTCGGCATCGTCAGCAACGGCGGTACCAGGCCGCAGCTGGAGAAGATCCGCCGCACCGGTTTGGAGCAGCTGGTCGACGGCTGGGTCATCTCGGAGGAGGCCCGCTGCGTGAAGCCGGACCCTCTCATCTTCGAGATCGCCGCCCGCCGCTGCGGGGTCTCCACCGCCCCCGGCTGGGAGGCGGGCACCTGGATGGTCGGCGACCACGGCCCGGCGGACGTCGCGGGGGCCGAGGTCGCCGGGCTGCGCAGTGTCTGGCTGCACCTGGGGCGCCCGTGGGCCGAGCAGGGCTACCGCCCGACCCTGAGCGCCGCCGGGCTGCCGGAGGCCGTCGGGCTCGTCCTCAGCGCCCGCAGCGCGCCGACCGCCGCCTCCGTCCGCCGCGGGGCCGTCCGGCGGGCCGTGGCCCAGCACGCGGCCGCACGGCGGGCCGCCGAGGCGCAGCCGGCCGGGCCGCAGGCGGACGTCGCCGCCGCTGTCGGGGCGGGCCGGCCGAGAGCGGCCGCGACGCGTACCTCTCCGGTCGCCCAGCTCCCTGCCGCGGTCGCCCGCACGGTGCACGCGGCCGTCACCGCCGGCGGGGACGTCCTGGCCGCGGGTACCGTCCGGACGCGCTTCGCGGCGCAGCCGGCCGCGGTGGCACAGGTCGCCGCGGCCGGTTACACCGTCATCGACGACGGGGTCGCCGGGTAGCGCCACCAGCGCGAGACGCCGTGCTCGGTGAAGCCGAGCCGGCGGTACAGCGGCTCTCCGAGCAGGGTCGCCACCAGGGTGGCCGTCCGGTCGGGGTGGGCGGCGAGGGCGGCCTCGACGACGGCCCGGCCGACGCCGCGGGAGCGGTGCTCGGGCAGGGTCGCGACGGAGTAGACGCCGACTGCGGTGCCGTCGTCGTAGCTGACGCAGGCGCCGACGGCCCGGCCGTCTACCCGGGCCAGCCAGGCCCGGTAACCGGGGGTCCGCAGGAGTCCGGGCGGCAGCATGGCGCCGGCGGCCGGCGGCAGCCGGGCGGGCATCGGGAAGCCCTCGACGACGACCCGTTCCACCTCGGCGAGGCCCTCCGGGTCGACGGCCTCGCCGGCCGTGAGCACGCCGGCCGGCTCCGGGCGCCGCCGGCCCGCGGTGGGGCCGCCGGCCGGTCCCTGGCCGGGCTCACGCACCATCACCGCCTGCCCCAGGGCCGCCTCGCAGCCGTGCGGACGCATGTCCAGACGCCCGTACGGGTCCTCCAGGCAGAGCCGCTCCGTCCGCCACTTGCGCAGGACGGCGAGCAACTCCTCCTTCAGCGCGCCGGGTTCGCCGTAGGGGCGGGTGACGACGACGCGGTGGACCTCGGCGTCCCCGTCACAGCGGACCGCGGTGAACCGCGGCGTGCGGACGGACTCCCAGCCGTGCGCCCGGCCCTGGGCCAGCCAGAAGGCAGCGGCGTTGTCGTTGGCCAGTTCGAGCCGGCTGCGCGTATCCATGGGGCGACCCTAGCGGCCGGCCGTGACCGCCGCCGGGGGCTGCCCCGCCCTGCGCAGAAGGGCTCGCACCGGCGCACGGGTGCGTCCCGTGCGCCCCGTTTCGTACCGCCTATTTTCGGCCAATCTCGGCACGGTGCCCGGGCGTTGGCCAAAGCCGCAGCCCAGGGCCGCCGGTGGGGTCGGCGGGTCCACGGGTGCCCGGGATCGGTCGTGCGACAACCAGCCAGCGTTGCGCCCGCCCCCTTCCCAGAGGGGTCGACGGGTGCCACGCTTCGTGATCGAATGCATCACGCCAAATTGCCATGTCGACATAGCGTCGGATGGTGAACTTGTCACAACAGCAACGGTCCACCCAGTAGATTCGATCTTGGCGGGCAGTGCCGCACCACCACACCACACCACCGAGGGGGCTGGAACGCCTTGAGCAGGGTGAGCAGGAGCGACGCGGGTCCTGACGGCGGCCAGCCGCCGACCGGCCTCCCGGGCCGGTCCGCCAGAGCTGACGGGCCGGCAGCCCGCGCCGCGGCCCCGGGCCGCACACCCTCCCCGCTCAACGGCTCGCCGCTCGCCGGCCCGACCGCCCCGCACGGCGGTGCACCCGGCAACCCGGGCGGTGGAACGGTCCTGACGTCCGGTCACCTCGTACCGTCGGCCGGCGTCCCCGCGTCCTCCGCACCGCACCCGGCGCAGGGCGCCTTCCCGGCGAACGGTCAGTTCGGCGCCCCGCACCCGCACTTCGCCGGCGGTCCGGCCGGTGGCGGCGCCGGGGCGGGCACCTCCCCCGCCGGTGCCGCGGGCGGCGGTCCCGCGGTCCTGTCCGCCCTGCACCACCCCGCACCGGCCCGCAAGCTCTCCGGCCGCCGGCGCCGGGAGACGGTGGCCGTGCTGATCTTCGGCGGGGCGCCGATCTTCGAGAGTTCGATCCCGCTCTCGGTCTTCGGGGTGGACCGGCAGGACGCCGGAGTGCCCCGCTACCGGCTGTTGGTCTGCGCCGGCGAGGAGGGCCCGCTGGCCACCACCGGCGGGCTGACCCTGACCGCCCCGTACGGCCTGGAGGCACTCTCCCGGGCCGGCACGATCGTCGTCCCGGCCTGGCGCTCGATCTCCCAGCCGCCGCCGGTCGAGGCGATCGCCGCGCTGCGCAAGGCCCACCACGAGGGGGCCCGGATCATCGGCCTCTGCACCGGCGCCTTCGTGCTGGCCGCGGCCGGCCTGCTCGACGGCCGCCCGGCGACCACCCACTGGATGTACGCGCCGACGCTCGCCAAGCGCTACCCGCGGGTCCACGTCGACCCGCGCGAGCTGTTCGTGGACGACGGCGACGTGCTGACCTCGGCCGGCACCGCGGCCGGCATCGACCTGTGCCTGCACGTGGTGCGGACCGACCACGGTGCCGAGGCGGCCAACGCGCTGGCCCGCCGCCTGGTGGTGCCCAACCGGCGCGGCGGCGGAGGCCAGGCCCAGTACATCGACCAGTCTTTACCGGAGGAGATCGGCAACGACCCGCTGGCCGAGGTGGTCACCTGGGCGCTGGAGAACCTCAACCAGCAGTTCGACGTCGAGGTGCTGGCCGCCCGCGCCTACATGAGCCGTCGCACCTTCGACCGGCGGTTCCGGACGCTCACCGGCAGCGCCCCGCTGCAGTGGCTGATCACCCAGCGGGTGCTGCAGGCGCAGCGGCTGCTGGAGACCTCGGACCTCTCGGTGGACGACGTCGCGCGGCGCTGCGGCTTCCGCTCGCCGGTGGCGCTGCGCGGGCACTTCCGCCGCCAGCTCGGCGTCTCCCCCGCGGCGTACCGGACGAGCTACCGGGCCCGGCGTCCCGCTCCGGCCCCGGCCGGGGCGGCCACCGTGCCCGCCCAGGGCGGCCCGGCCGACCGGCTCGCCGGCGGCGGCCAGGGCGGCGCGGCGCACCCGCATCCGGTCGGCACCGGCGGTCCGGCGCACCCGGGCGGGCCCTCGGCGACGGCCGGCGCGGTGCCGGGCAGCGGCCAGGGCGGCGGCCGACGAAGGCCGAACGCCGCGGTCCCCCCGCAGCCGGGGCCGGCCGGCGGTCGGCGTCCGCGGCCGGCGGCAGGCGACCGCCCGGCCGAACCGTCGGCCCCGCGGCCTGCCGAGCGGCCGGGGGGTCGGAGCGGCGAGCGCGTCGCGGGCCGGCCGGGCGACCGGCCGGTGGAGCACGCGGTCGCCGAGGAGAGCGGCTACGAGCAGCCGAGCGCGCGCGGCCAGGGTCAGGGCCACCGGGCCGACCACGCGGCGCCGGGCGGTGCCGGGCATCCCGCCCCGCCCGCGGACGGGCGGCCCGCCGGTCCGTCGGCGGACGACGACGGCCCGTCGGGCGCGGCGCAACGCGGCCGGGCGGCCCGGACGCTGTCCGGCTCGCGCGATCGCGCCGTAGGGTGAGTGCGTGAATGACCGTCTGGTGTGGATCGACTGTGAGATGACCGGCCTCGACCTCGGCAGGGACGCCCTGATCGAGGTCGCGGCGCTGGTGACCGACTCCGAGCTGAACGTTCTCGGCGAGGGCGTGGACGTGGTGATCCGTCCGCCCGCGGAGGCGCTGGAGGGCATGCCGGACGTCGTGCGCGCCATGCACACGGCGTCCGGGCTGCTCGACGAGCTGGCGGCCGGGGTGACCCTGGCCGAGGCCGAGGAGCTGGTGCTGGGTTACATCCGGGAGCACGCCCCGGAGGCGGGCAAGACTCCGCTGTGCGGCAACTCGGTCGCGACCGACCGCGGCTTCCTCTCCCGCGACATGCCGGCGCTGGAGAGCCACCTGCACTACCGGATCGTGGACGTGTCCTCGATCAAGGAGCTGGCCCGCCGCTGGTATCCGCGGGCGTACTACAACAGCCCGCAGAAGGGCGGCAGCCACCGCGCGCTCGCCGACATCCGCGAGAGCATCGCCGAACTCCGGTACTACCGCGAGGCGGTGTTCGTCCCGCAGCCGGGCCCGGACGGGGACGCGGCTCGGGAGATCGCCGCCAAGTACCAGCTGCCGGGCGAGTGAGCGGGCCGGCGGGCCCGTCGACCCGCCGGCCGGACCGCCGGTGCGCGCACCTGCTCCCACCAGAGCATCAGCGCGGGCCCCGACTCGAAACCCTGGCGCGAGCACCCTCTCGGATCCTGTAGAGTTCTTCCTGTCGGAGCGGGAACGCGCCGGACAGATGGTGGGTGTAGCTCAGTTGGTAGAGCACCTGGTTGTGGTCCAGGTGGCCGCGGGTTCGAGTCCCGTCACTCACCCCAATCGCCAGAGGGCCCGATCTCTTCACGAGATCGGGCCCTCTGGCTTTTCCGCGTTCGCGACTCTGCGGCTCGCGCGCGGTGCGGCGCAGGTCACCCCTCCCCAGCGAATCTACCGGCAAGTAACATGTCGCCCATGACCACCACACCCTCGATCGGGCAGCTGCTCGACTCCACCGTCCCGATGGCCCGCACGCTCAAGCTGGAGTACCTGGAGACGAGCCCCGAGCGGGCCGTGCTCCGACTGCCGGACCAGCCTGAGTTCCACAACCACCTGGCCGGCCCGCACGCGGGCGCCATGTTCACGCTGGCCGAGTCGGCGAGCGGCTGCATCGTGCTGGCCGCGTTCAGCGACCAGCTGTCGCAGGCCGTGCCGCTCGCGGTGAAGGCCGAGATCGCCTACAAGAAGCTGGCCATGGGCGAGGTGACCGCCACCGCCACCCTCGGCCGCACCGCCGAGGAGATCGTCGCGGAGCTGGACAGGGGCGAGCGGCCGGAGTTCCCCGTCACCGTGGAGATCACCCGCGCCGACGGCGCCGTGACCGGTGTGATGACCATCACCTGGACGCTCCGCCCCAACTCCTGAGTGACGACTCCCAGGTGACGACGGCGGAGTGACGACTCCCGGGTGACGACCCCGGGTGACGACGGCGGAGCCCGGGCCGGACGACGGCCCCGGACTCCGCCGGCCCCGACCGCGGGCCGCCGGGCGGCCCTCCGGCATCAGGCCGAGTCCCGCACCACCAGCTCGGTGGCCAGCACCACCTGCCGCCGCGCGCGGCCGCGTTCGGCGATCTCGTCGAGCAGCAGGCGGGCCATCGTCCGCCCCATCTCCTCGATCGGCTGCCGGATGCTGGTCATCGGCGGGTCGGTGTGCCGGGCGACGATCGAGTCGTCGAAGCCGATCACCGCGACCTGGTCGGGCACCCGCCGGCCCGCCGCGCGCAGCACCTGCATCGCACCGGCGGCCATCAGGTCGGAGGCGCAGAAGACGCCGTCGAGGTCGGGCCGACGCTCCAGCAGCTCACGCATCGCCAGCCGGCCGCCCTCCTCGGTGAAGTCGGCGAGCCCGACGAGTTCCTCGTCGTACGGCCGGCCGGCCTCCTCCAGCGCCCGGCGGTAGCCGCCGAGGCGGGCATGGGCGACCTCCATGTCCAGCGGACCGGTGATGGTGGCCACCTCGCGGCAGCCGCGGCGCAGCAGGTGCCGCACGGCCATCCTGGCGCCGCCCGCGTTGTCGGCGTGCACATAGCTCAGCGGTTCCAGGTCGCCGCGGCGACCGGCGAGCACGGAGGGGATCTCCAGGCTCTCCAGGATGCTCGGCAGCGGGTCGTCCTGGTGCACGGAGACGAGGAGTACGCCGTCCACGCGCTGGGCGGTCAGATAGGCCGAAAGTCGTTCCCGCTCGCGCTGGTTGCGCACCAGGATCAGCAGCAGCTGCATGTCGGTCTCGGCGAGCTCCGCCGAGACGCCGCTGATGATGTCGGAGAAGTAGGGCTCGGAGAAGAGCCGGGTCTCCGCCTCGGGCACCACCAGGGCGACCGAGTCGGTGCGCGAGGTGACCAGGGTGCGGGCGGCCCGGTTGGGGACGTAGCCCAGCTCCGCGATGGCGGCCTGGACGGCCTCGCGGGCCTTGTCGCTCACCCGGGGCGAGCCATTGATCACCCGGGACACCGTGCCGCGCCCGACCCCGGCCAGCGCGGCCACCTCCTCCAGCGTGGGGCGCGCGGAGCTCCTGCCGCCCGCCCCGGCGCCGCCCAGGGGCCCTGCGGGGGGCTGTGCGGTCTGGCTCATCGCTCACCTCTTGGAAGTCCTCATGGCGCCTTGCGGGCCGATTGCTGCTCATTGTGGCCGGTTTCGGCCGCCGGGGAACCCGCGGTACGACCGCACGTTCCCCGGCCGGGCCCGCCGACCGGTGCGACCCGGCCGGGAGGGCCCTGCGCCCGACCGTACGCGGGTGTCCGTGCGGGCCGGTGACCGGTGCCGCCAGGACACCGTTTCGCGACTCCCAGGACACGCTCCGGCAACGGATACGACGTCAGCCCTTGACACCCGACCCCGCGACGAAGGAACCTTCCGGCATGCGCTGTGGGAGCGCTCCCACACTCTAGTGGTGAATCGCCCCCGGCAACAGCGCCTCGGCCACCGGTCCTACGGGTACGCCCGACGGGCCTGAGGCACCGGTCTCCCACGGTCGGCACAGCCGCGCCGGCCCGCACGCCCCGGTAACGCCCGGGAAACCCGCAACCCCCGGGCAACACTCCGGCGGCAGACCGAGCACCACCTTCTCCAGCCGCATCGCACCACCCATCGCACCACCCACCGCGCAGCACACCCGATGCCCCACCCGGAACAAGGAGAACGCCATGCGCAGCACTTCCCGCCCCCGCAGAGCGGCCGTCCTGGCCACCGCCGTCCTCGCCTCCTCCGCGCTGCTGCTCACCGCGTGCAGCAGCAGCGGTGACAAGGGCGGGTCGGACGGCGCCTCGTCGGCCGCGGGCGAGAAGATCACCCTGACCGTCGGCGACTTCGGCACCTTCGGCTACAAGGAGGCCGGCCTCTACGACGAGTACATGGCCGCCCACCCGAACGTCACCATCAAGGCGGACACCACCCAGGACGGCCAGAAGTACTGGGACGCGCTGACCACGCACCTCGCCTCCGGCAGCGGCCTCTCCAACATCCAGGCGGTCGAGGTGGGCTACATCGCCCAGGCCACCGGCACGCTGGGCGACAAGTTCGCCGACCTCGGCAAGACCGAGGGCGTCAACGCGAGCGCCTGGCTGCCGTGGAAGTCGAAGCAGGCCACCACCGCCAAGGGTGCGCTGATCGGCCTCGGCACCGACATCGGCCCGATGGCCGTCTGCTACCGCAAGGACCTGTTCCAGCAGGCCGGCCTGCCGACCGACCGCGCCGAGGTCGCCAAGCTGTGGGCGGGCGACTGGACGAAGTTCGTCGACGCCGGCAAGCAGTACCAGGCCAAGGCCCCGGCCGGCACCTTCTTCACCGACTCGGCGAGCGGCCTGTTCAACGCCGCGCTCTCGGCCCAGACCCAGCAGTACTCGGACGACTCCGGCAAGCTCGTCTACAAGGACAGCCCGGGCGTCAAGAAGGCCTGGGACGTGGCCGTCAGCGCCTCGCAGGCGAAGATCAGCGCCGGCCTGCGCCAGTTCCAGGACAACTGGAACTCCGCCTTCGCCAACGCCAAGTTCGCCACGGTGGTCTGCCCGTCCTGGATGACCGGCATCATCAGCAAGTACTCCGGCGACTCCGGCAAGGGCAAGTGGGACATCGCCGCCCCGCCGGTCGCCTCCAACTGGGGCGGCGCGTTCCTGACCGTCCCGAAGGCCGGCAAGCACCAGAAGGAGGCCGCCGCCCTCGCCGCCTGGCTGACCGCGCCGGAGCAGCAGGCGAAGGTCTTCACCAAGGTCGGCAACCTGCCCTCCACCACGGCCGGCCTGGAGCTGCCCGCGGTCCAGAGCGCCAAGCTCGACTACTTCGGCGACACCCCGACCGGCCAGATCTTCGCCTCCACCGCCAAGGGCATCCAGCCCGCCCCGATCGGCGAGCAGGACGGCACCGTGAAGACGATCATCACCGACAACGGCGTCCTCGACATCGAGGAGCACGGCACCGACCCGGCCAAGGCCTGGGCGAACGTCGTGAAGCTGGTCGAGGACAAGGTCAACGGCTGACCCGCCCGGACCGGCGACAGCCCGGTCCGCACCGCCCGGCCGGGCCCCGTGCCCGGCCGGGCACCCGCACCACCGCCGACAGCCACTCCCGGGAAGGACCTACCCAGTGGCCACCTCCATCCGAGCCGCGGCCGAGGACGGCTCGGCGCCGACCACCGCCCCCGGCGGCAGCCGCACCCCGGCCGCCCCGCAGCGCTCCGACCGGCGCTCGCGCCTGTACCGCCTCGACCTCAAGGCGTCGCCGTACGCGTACATCGCACCGTTCTTCCTCTGCTTCGCCGCGTTCGGCCTGTTCCCGCTGATCTGGACGGGCTGGCTCTCGCTGCACCGCGTCGACCTGCTCAACCAGGACGTCATGGACTGGCGCGGCGTCGACAACTACACCCGGCTCTGGGACACCGACCAGTTCTGGACGGCACTGCGGAACACCTTCACCATCGGGGTGATCTCCACCGTCCCGCAGCTGCTGATGGCCCTCGGCCTGGCCCACCTGCTCAACTACCGGATGCGCGGCCGCGGCTTCCTGCGGGTGGCGATCCTCGCCCCGTACGCGACCTCGATCGCCGCGGCGACCCTGGTCTTCGTCCAGCTGTTCAACCCCGACTACGGAATGATCAACTGGCTGCTGTCCATGGTCGGCATCGACCGCACCGACTGGTACTCGGAGACCTGGCCGTCCCAGATCGCCATCTCCACCATCGTCACCTGGCGGTGGACGGGCTACAACGCGCTGATCTACCTGGCCGCCATGCAGGCCGTCCCGAAGGACCTCTACGAGGCCGCGAGCCTGGACGGCGCCTCGCGCTGGCAGCAGTTCACCAAGGTCACCGTCCCCTCGATCCGCCCCACCATCCTGTTCACCATCATCGTGTCGACGATCGGCGCCACCCAGCTCTTCGGTGAGCCGCTGCTCTTCGGCGGCGGCGTCGGCGTCAGCGGCGGCTCGGCGCACCAGTACCAGACCCTCGGTCTCTACATGTACGAGCTGGGCTGGCCCAGCCGACAGCTCGGCCGGGCCTCGGCGGTGGCCTGGACGATGCTGCTGATCCTGCTGCTGGTCGGCGCGGTCCAGATGCTGATCGCCCGCCGCAACCGCACCAAGCTGGGAGGCTGAACCATGGCCGTCATCTCCACCGCCCCGCTGCGCCGGCGGATGCGCCCCGGCGCCGGCGACCAGGACAAGGCCGGCCCGCTGACGTACGCGGTCCTCGCGATCGCCGCCGTCGTGTCGCTCTTCCCGCTGTACTGGACCTTCGTCGCGGCCAGCAACACCGGTGAGCGAGTGGCCCAGTCGCCGCCGCCCATGGTGCCGAGCGGCGAGCTCTGGACCAACATCACCACCGCCTGGAGCCAGGCGGACATGGGCAAGGCGCTGCTGAACTCCACCGTCGTCGCGGGCTGCGTCTCGCTCTCCACGGTGCTGTTCTCCACCCTCGCCGGCTTCGCCTTCGCCAAGCTGCGCTTCCGCGGCCGCAACGCGCTGCTGACCCTGGTCGTCGCCACCATGACCATTCCGCCGCAGCTCAGCGTCATCCCGCTCTACCGGATCATCACCGACCTGAACTGGGGCAACCAGCTCAAGGCCGTGATCCTGCCCTCGCTGGTGGCGGCCTTCGGCGTCTTCTTCATGCGGCAGTTCCTGTCGGAGGCGCTCCCGCTGGAGCTCATCGAGGCCGCCCGGGTGGACGGCGCGCACAGCCTGCGGATCGTCTGGCACGTCGTGCTGCCGATCGCGCGTCCGGCGATGGCCGTCCTGGGCATGCTGGTGTTCGTGCAGTCCTGGAACGACTTCTTCTGGCCGTTCGTGGTGCTCACCCAACAGAATCCGACCGTCCAGGTCGCGCTGTCCTCCATCGGCGGCGGCAGCGGCCACGACATCAACCAGGCGGTGATCATGACCGGCGCACTGGTGGGGACCCTGCCGCTGCTGCTGATCTTCGCCGTCCTGGGCAAGCACATCGTCGGCGGCATCACGGCCGGCGCGGTGAAGAGCTGACCCGCCGTCCCACCCGTCCCACACCTGACTATGGGAGCGCTCCCGTATGACCGTCACCGACCCTCACACCACGGCCGGCCTCGCGGCCGAGCATCGCACCGGAGCCTTCCCGTCGGGGTTCGCCTGGGGTGCGGCCACCGCCGCCTACCAGATCGAGGGCGCCGCAGCCCAGGACGGCCGCACCCCCTCGATCTGGGACACCTTCAGCCACACCCCCGGCAAGGTCGCCAACGGCGACACCGGCGACACCGCGGTCGACCACTACCATCGCTTCCGTGACGACGTGCGGATGATGGCCGACCTCGGCCTCACCGCGTACCGCTTCTCGCTCTCCTGGCCCCGCATCCAGCCCACCGGGCGCGGCCCCGCCGTCGAGCGCGGCCTCGACTTCTACCGGGCCCTCGCCGACGAGCTGCTCGCCCACGGCATCACCCCGGTCGCCACCCTCTACCACTGGGACCTCCCGCAGGAGTTGGAGGACGCCGGCGGCTGGCCGCACCGGGAGACCGCGTACCGCTTCGCCGAGTACGCCCACCTCGCCGCCGAGGCGCTCGGCGACCGGATCGGCATCTGGACCACCCTCAACGAGCCCTGGTGCAGCGCCTTCCTCGGCTACGCCTCCGGCGTCCACGCCCCCGGCCGCACCGACCCGGGCGACTCGCTGCGCGCCGCCCACCACCTCAACCTCGGCCACGGCCTGGCCGTCGGCGCCCTGCGCGCCGCCCTGCCCGCCACCGCCCAGCTGGCCGTCTCGCTCAACCTGCACGCGGTGCGGCCGCACAGCGCGCACCCGGGCGACCTAGAGGCGGCCCGCCGGATCGAGGCCGTCGGCAACCGGATCTGGACCGGCCCGATGTTCAAGGGCCGCTACGACGAGGACCTGCTCGCCGACACCGCCCACCTGGTCGACTGGGACACCCTGGTGCAGCCCGGCGACCTCGCCGAGATCTCCCGGCCGATCGACCTGCTCGGGCTGAACTACTACAACCCGACCGTGGTCTCCTCGGCGGAGAACGCCGAGAACCTGCCCCGGCACGACGGGCACGGCGAGAGCGCCTTCACCCCCTGGCCGGGCGCCGGCGACGTCGCCTTCCACCTCGCGCCCGGCGACGTCACCGCGATGAACTGGCCGATCGACCCGACCGGGCTCTCCGACTCGCTGATCGCCCTGCACCGCGAGTTCGGCCTGCCGCTGCTGGTCACCGAGAACGGTGCCGCCTTCGAGGACACCGTGGGCGAGGACGGCACCGTCCACGACCCCGAGCGGGCCGCCTACGTCCGGGGCCACCTCGCCGCCGTCGCCGACGCCATCGCCGCCGGCGCCGACGTCCGCGGCTACTTCCTGTGGTCACTCCTCGACAACTTCGAGTGGGCGTACGGCTACGAGAAGCGCTTCGGCATCGTCCACGTCGACTACGAAACCCTGGTGCGCACGCCCAAGACCAGCGCCCGCTGGTACGCCGAGGCGATCCGCACCGGACGCCTGGACCACGCCATCCAGCAGCGGTGATGACGGTGCGTCACCGCGCCGCGTGACTCCGCCCGGGTTCGCTCGTTCTCCTCTCACGTGCGACCCCATCACGCGGCACCACCGCGGCCCGACCGTCCAGCCGGCGGACCTCCCCGCCGGAGCGCACGACGGCGGGCCGGAAAGCTGGCGGCCGGCGGCGCGATCCTCGCCCAGCTGTGGGGGTTTGGGCTGGGGATCTGCGACGCCCGTGCCGCCGAAGGACCGGGGCCCGGCCTGATCGACCGGGTCGGAGCCCCGGCCCTTCTCCACCACCTCGGCGGGGACGCCGCCCCCGTCGTCGAGCAGCAGACCGGGCCGGTCGAGGAGGTGCTCCGGGACCGGATCAGGGTGGACGGTCTCCCACTGCCAGGACAGGCCGCCACCGTGCCCGACGCCTTCGCCATCGCCGCCGGTCTGCTCCCCGCCGTCTCCCCGCCACCGCGGGGGGACGGCGGTGGCGTCTCCGCCCCCGACCCCGCCGCCTCCGCGCCCGGGGACGCCGCCACGCCCACCCTCCCGGACGCAACCGGCGAGGCACCTGCGACGGCCGGTCCGGCGCCGGCGGAGGGCCCGGCGGACGCCGCGGCCGCCGACGTCCGACCGACCCGGCGGCCGGCACCGGCCGGCCTCCCCTCGGGCGCCCCGGCCGTGGAGCGGCCCGGCCCGGTCGCGGGCGGTTTCAGCGCCGTGCCCACCGTCCGGGCCGGCGGCGCGGATGCGGTGGCCGTGGGCCTCCCCATCCTCGCCGGACTGCTGCTCACCGCCCTGGCGACCTACAAGCACCGCGGCCTGCCCAGCGGGCACTGAACGTCCGGACGATCGCGGCGCGGTACGTGCCCGTCAGTGGAAGGCGCCCGGCGGGGGCGCCGGCGAGGGGACGGCCGAGGCGTCCACGACCGCGGCGGCGCCCGCCGTGAAGTCGGCCAGGGCGCGACCGTGTTCGACCCGGCCGAGCGCCGCGTCCGAGGCGACCCTGCGGCCGAGCTCCTCCAGCGGCAGCGGCGCCGTCCCGGCGACCAGGATCAGGTTCCCGAACCGCTTCCCGCGCAGCACCGCCGGGTCCGCCACCAGACACACCTCGGCGAACACCGTGAGCAGCGTCGCGGTCTGCGCGCGGGCGAAGGCCAGTGACGAACCGTCGGTGATGTTGACGACCAGGCGTCCGCCCGGGGCGAGGGCCCGCGCGGCGAGAGCGGCGAACTCCACGGTGGCGCAGTGCGCGGGCACCCTGGCACCGGAGAAGACGTCCGCGACCACCAGGTCGGCGGCGCCCTCCGTGGCGCGCTCCAGGACCGCGCGGGCGTCCGCACCGCGCACCCGGATCTGCCAACCGCGGTCCATCGGGAGCTCGGCCCGGACGAGTGCGGTCAGCGCGGTGTCGATCTCGGCGACCTGCTGGCGGGAGCGCGGCCGGGTCGCCGCGACGTAGCGGGGCAGGGTGAGGGCGCCGCCACCCAGGTGCAGGGCGGTGATCGGGCGGCCGGGCGGGGCGGCGAGATCGATCAGGTGCCCGATCCGGCGCTGGTACTCGAAGCCGAGATGGGTGGGGTCGGCCAGGTCGACCAGGGACTGCGGGGCGCCGTCCAGCAGCAGCTCCCAGGCCCGCGGCCGGTCCCGGTCCGGCCGCAGCTCGGCGATCCCGGAGTCCACCCGCACCGTCAGCGGCCCCTGCCGGTGACTCCGCCCCTCGGCCCCCGTCACCTCCGGAGCAGCCTCCGCCTTTCCCCTGCCAGCACGTCCCATGCGCCCATTATCGACGCGACCTCTCGGCGCAGGGTGCACCGCGTGGGGGCACCCACCTCGTTCAGAAGGGTCCGAGGCCACCTGCGGTGAGGGTGCAGGCGGCTTCGCAGAGGGCGGAGCGGAGCACCCAGGGGTCAGTCGGCCTGGCGATGGACTTCGGGCCGGCGGGGGGCATGATCCAGCGGGGGTCGGTGGCGGGCAGCAGGACGGCGCCGGGGCTACAGGAGCTGCCGGGGAGGTGCCAGCCGCGGGCGGTGCCGGCGGGGACGAGGAAGGAGATGGCGGCGCCGCCGCGGCTCTGCAGTACGGCGCCGCAGGCACCGCGGAGGCGGAGGATGTCCACGGCCTCCAGCCCGTGCCGGACGGTGACGGTGACGGTGTCGTAGCCGACCCCGGCCGCGGCGCCGGCGGCCCCCTGCCCCGCCCGGGCGCCGGTCGCGCCGCCCCCGCCGGCCGACCGCGTGCCGTCGGTGCCGTCCGGCAGCAGGGCCGGGGCCACTCCGGCGGGCAGCCCGGGGGCGGTCGGCCGGCGGTACTGCGGTGCTCGGGTGGCCATGGGGACCTCCTGTCGTCAGGTCGGACGCCCTGGGCCGCCCGATCGTGTGGGGGACGGGTGCGGGGCTTCCACGTAACAGGACAACGCGGGCAGGGGCCGCAAGGCCACGGGCGCGTCTACAGCAAGACATGGCATTTCATGGCGGAACCCGGCAGCGACGCACTCAATGTCCGCATTTGCCCCGAAGAATTCCGCTCACCCGCCGCAGCCGACCGGTGACTGCCGGTACTGTCGTGCCGGCACCGAGCGGACCCCCACCGGCCCGTCGCGGCGCGGCATTCGCCGCGGCGCCACTCTGCACGACCCTCGGAGCGCAGCCATGGCAGCCACGAGTCCCGGCCGTCCACGGCCCGAGCCGGCCGTCCCCAACACGGCGATGCGCGAGCTGCGCGGCGACCGCTCCCCCGGCGAGTTCGCCACCGCGGTGCGCCGGGCGGCGCGGGAGATCGGCGAGCACGTGTCCTGTGACGCGCGCTATGTCGGCCGGGTCGAGTCGGGTGAGATCCGCTGCCCCAACTACGCCTACGAGCGGGTGTTCCGGCACATGTGGCCGGGCCGGTCGCTGGCCGAGCTGGGCTTCGCGCCGCGGACGGCGGTCCGCGGACGCCCGGCGGAGGCCGCGGCGCCGGCCGCGCCCGCCCCCGAGGCTCCGCACCACTGTGACGAGGAGAACGACGACGTGTACCGCCGTACGTTCCTGACCGGCGGCCCGACCGCCCTGGCGGCCGCGCTGGGCCTGGACGGCACCGGGCCGGCCGCCGCCTTCGCCGGACCGCCCGCGCACCCCGTGCCGGCCCCCCGCCGGGTGGGTTCCGCCGAGATCGAGGGGGTCGAGCAGGCCGTCCGGGAGATCCGGCTGCTGGACGACGCGCAGGGCGCGGACGGCCTGTTCGAGCGGGCCGGGCAGTCGCTGCGCAGCGCGTACGTGCTGCTGAACGAGGGGCTGTACTCGACCGCGGCGGAGCGGAGGCTGCAGGCGGGCGCCGGGGAACTGGCCATCTCGGTGGGCTGGTTGGCACACGACTCGAACCGGCTGGCGGACGCCAGGTCGTTCTACTCGGAGGCGCTGGCCACGGCACGGATGGCGGGGGACGCGGCGCTGGAGGCCCATGTGTTCTGCAACAGCGCCTTCCTGGCGCGGGACGCTGGGCGGCCGCGGGAGGCGCTGCGGGCCGCGCAGGCGGGGCAGGCGGCGGCCCGGGGGCTGGGGTCGGACCGGCTGATGGCGCTGCTGGCGCTGCGCGAGGCGGGCGGCTGGGCGGTGCTGAGGGACCGTCCGTCCTGCGAGCGGGCGCTGGCAAGGTCCTCGGCGCTGTTCGAGCGGGGGCCGTCGGAGGCGGACCCGGAGTGGATGTCGTTCTTCGGCGAGGCTGAGCTGGCCGGGCTGGAGGCGCAGTGCTGGTCGGCGCTGGGCGAGTGGGAGCTGGCCGGGCGGCGGGCGGAACGGGCGATGGCGCTGCAGGATCCGCACTTCGTCCGCAACCGGGCGCTGTACACGGCGGAGCTGGCGCACGACCGGCTGGGCCTGGGCGACCTGGCGGGGGCGGCGGGCCACGGCTCGGCGGCGGTGGTGCTGCTCGGCGGCGTCCGCTCGGCACGGATCCGGGCGATGCTGGCGGGCACCGCCGGCCGGTTGCGCGGGCACGGCGCGGTGCCGGAGGTGGCGGAGTTCCTGACCGCGTACGACGGTGCGGTGGGGGCCGCCTGACGGCCCGTGCGGGACGGACCGTCAGGATCGCGCTCAGTCGAGGTGGCTGTGGTCGTTCCAGATCTCGACGGCGGGCAGGCCGTACTCCCAGGAGAGCACCGAGAGGGCGGCGGTGCCGAGCTTGAAGCGCTGGGCATTCTCGGGCGGCAGGCCGAGCCAGCGGGCGGTGAGGATGCGCAGCAGGTGGCCGTGGGCGAAGAGGACCACGTCGCAGTCGGCGGCGTGCATGGTGGTGGTCTCGGGGTGCGGGATGCCGTGGGTGCCCCTGAGTTCGTCGAGGAAGCCGTCGACGCGGGCGGCGACCTCGGAGAGCTTCTCGCCGCCGGGCACGCCGTCGCGCCAGATCAGCCAGCCGGGCTGGTCGGTGGCGCGGATGTCGTGGCCGGTGCGGCCCTCGTACTGCCCGTAGTCCCACTCCATGAGCTCGGGGCGGTCGACGGCGCGGGGGCCGAAGCCGGAGAGTTCGGCGGTCTCTCGGGCGCGGGAGAGCGGGCTGGTGTAGACGACGGCGTCGGTGAGGCCGTTCCAGGGGGCGCGGGCGAGCCGCTTGCCGAGGGCGCGGGCCATCGCGCGGCCCTCCTCGGTGAGGGGGACGTCGGTGCGACCGGTGTGCTGGCCGGTGGCCGACCAGGCGGTCTCGCCGTGGCGGACGAGCACGATGCGGGCGGGCATGGGTGGACTCCTCGCAGCAGGGTTCGCGGCGGCCTGCTCGCCATTGAGGGCCGGGTCACCATGATCCCGCACCCTGCGGCCACCCGCCGGTGGGGGCTGTTCCGTTCCGTCGCCCCGCCCTGCCGGCCCCGGTGCGGGGCCGATCCGGAGGTCTCACCCCCGATTGTCGGTGGCGGATGCAACACTGGGCCGCACCATGAACGTCTCGCACCTGGGGCAGTCAGAGCCGCTCGCCCAGCGGCTCTCCGAGCTGCGCGGCCGGGCGCCGCAGCGCAGTCTCGACGCCCGTGCCCTCGCCGCGCTCGCCGCCAATCCGGGCTGCCGCCGCCGCTCGCTGCTGGACGCCGCCGGCGTCGACAAGAGCGCGCTCGCCCGGCAGTTGGGGCGCCCGGCCCCGTTCGGCCAGTCGCCCTTCGCACTCGCCCGCGGCAACGTCTTCGAGGCCCGGTTGAAGGAGGACGGCTACGCCGCCCTGCTGGAGCCGCTCCGCCGCCACCTCGGTCTGCCGGAGGAGAGCGTCGCCCCGCTCGCCGTGCCGGACCTGCTGCGCCGCTCCTCCCCCGCGGTGCGTGCCGAGCGCACCCGGGAGGCGCTGGCCGAGGCGGCGGCCGATCCGTCGGTCTGGACGCTGCTGGACCATCCGATGCTCCGGCTGACGGTGGCCGGCAGCCCGGCCCACCTGGAGCCGGACGCGGTGCTGGTGCACGGCGGCCGCTGCACGGTGGTGGAGATCAAGTCCTTCCCGGTGCTGGACGGCTCCGCCGACCCGGCGAAGGTCGGCGCGGCGGCCCGCCAGGCGGCGGTGTACGTGCTGGCGCTGCAGGAGACGGCGGCGGCGTTGGCCGGGGTGCCGGTCGAGGCGGATCCGTACCGCGTCCAGGAGCTGCCCGGCAGCCCGTCGACGACGGTGCTGCTGGTCTGCCCGAAGGACTTCTCCAACCGGCCGACCGCGGCCGCGGTGGACGTCCGCCGCGAGCTCGCCACCACCCGCCGCCAACTGGCCCGGATGACCGGCATCGGCCAGCTGCTGGCCGCCCTACCGGACGGCACCACCTTCGACCTGGTGCCGGACGAGGGGGGCGCGCCGACCCGGCCCGCCGAGGAGCTGGCCGCCGCGGTGGGCACCGTCCCGGCCGCGTACAGCCCGGACTGCCTCTCCACCTGCGAGCTCGGCTTCCACTGCCGGTCCCAGGCCCGCTGCTCGGACGCGGTGGACCAGTTGGGGCGCGGGGTGCGCGGCGAGCTCGGCTCGATCCGCACCGTGGCGGAGGCGCTGGCCGCCGCCGGGGCGGCCGGGGGCGGGGCGCGGGACGACGCACCGGACGACGCGCCACATGACGCGGAGGTCGACGAGGCCGCCGCCCGGCTGCGGTACGCGGCGGCGCTGCGCGCCGAGGCGCTGGGCATGGTGGCCCGGTGAGCCTGCTCTCCACGCTGGCCCGGCTGCAGGCCGTCCGCAGCGGGCGGGCCGAGCCGCTGGCCACGGTGTGCCACCGCCGGCTCTCGGAGCGTCCGATGGTCGTGGTGCCGCTGGCCGCGGCGGGCGAGGCCGGCGCCCCGCTGGCCGTCATGCTGGGCACCGACCGGGAGGCGCCGCGGCTGCACATCGTGCCGCAGCCGCTCAACCGCGACCAGCGCTTCGACTTCCTGGCCCGCTTCGGCGCGGACCTGCTGCCGTACCTGGAGTCCTTCGCCGACGAGGTGGAGCACATCGAGGGCAGCGAGCGGGACGCCGAGACCGGCGAGAAGACCCCGGTCGTCCGCGAGCTGTGCGCGGACGCGCCGCAGCTGATCGTGCCGAACACCGGCTCGGTGCAGCACCTGGCGCTGATCGGACGCTCCACCCGCTTCCGCCGCACCGCGGAGGACCCGGAGCCGGGCCCCTACCCGGCGCCGACCCAGGTGCCGCTGCTGGGCCGCTGGCTGACGCACCTCACCGACCGGGCGCAGGTGCCCGGTTCCAGCCTGGTGCTACCGATGACGGCGCTGCTGTCCCGGCACTGGGCGACGGGGCAGAGCCACCTCGAGGACCAGCACCTGGCCGCCCTGCTGGCCTGGCACCGTGCGCCGGCCGGGCTGACCGGCGCGGAGGCCGCCGAGCAGGCGGAGAGCGAGCGGGACGCACACGGCCAGCTGGTGCGCCCGCCCGCCGGCCCGGCCACCGACCCGAAGTTCGACGAGCTGCTGCTGGCCCCGGCGATCACCCGGCACGACGCGGCGCTGGCCGCGGCCCGGTCGGCCGGCCCGGCGGACTCGGCCCGCGCCGAGCTGCTGGTCAAGCAGGCCGCCGAGCGGCTGCACGGCGTGCTGGAGCAGGTGCTGCTGCCGACCTGGGCGGACGTCTGGCACGGCCTCGACCTGCTGCGGGCGCTGCCGGAGGGCGCGCACGTCGCGGACCGCTGGGAGGGCGACCGCTGGTCGTACACCGGCCACCGGGACCGGCTGGCGGCCGGCGAGCCCCCGCAGCCGAAGCAGGACGACGCGGTGACCGCCGCCCGCAAGCTGGCACAGCGCGAGCGCGAGCAGGTCCGGCTGGAGGTGCAGGAGGCGCTGGACGACCCGCTGGCGATGGCGGAGCACCGGCTGTCCGGCGAGGCCTTCGCGGGCGAGGTGGTGGCGGTGGTGCCGGAGTACGACACCTCGGGGCGGTCGGCGAAGCCGCGGCCACTGCTGGTGGTGCGCACCGCGGACCGCCCGCACGCCGACGCCGGTCGGGAGGTGCACCGGGTGGGGGCCGCGACGCCGCAGCGCGGGGTGGTCGTCGGCTTCGACGCCGCGGAGGGCACCGTCACGGTGCGGGTGGTGTCCGGCATGGGGCGCCGCAAGGAGCCGGAGCCGGGCAGCCTGCCGGAGCCCGGCGAGCAGGTGGTGTTCACGCTGTTCGAGCTGACGCCGCGCCAGTCGGCGCCGCTGCCGGAGCCGGAGGACACCCCGTGGACGCACGGCGGCCCCCCGGGAGCCGCCCCGATGTCGGCGCGCAGCACGGAAGAGTGGGAATGACTGCGGGTATGACTGCCGATCAGGCACCGGGCACCGTCGCCGACGCCGCCGTGGCGGCCATTCTGGAGGCCGCGGTGCGGCCGGGCCCGGGCGCACCGCGCGGGGTGGTGGTGGACTCCCCGCCGGGCGCGGGCAAGTCCACCCTGGTGGTGCGCGCGGCCCGGGAGCTGGTCGCCTCCGGCGAGCGACTGATGATCGTCGCGCAGACCAACAGCCAGGTCGACGACCTGGTGGACCGGCTGGCCGTGAAGGGGCCGGACCTCACCGTCGGCCGGCTGCACGCGGGTGATTCGCGCCCGGCGCCGGAGGCGCTGCGGCACGCCAACGTGACGGCCTCCGAGAAGGTCGCCGACCTGCTGGAGCACGACGTGGTGGTCTCCACGGCGGCGAAGTGGCAGTGGGTGCGCACCGAGGCGCCGTGGCAGCACGCGATCGTCGACGAGGCGTACCAGATGCGCTCGGACGCGCTGCTGGCGGTGGCCCGGCTGTTCGAGCGGGCGCTGTTCGTCGGCGACCCGGGCCAGCTGGACCCGTTCACCGTGGTCGGCACCGACCAGTGGGCGGGCCTGTCGTACGACCCGTCGAGCAGTGCGGTGGTGACGCTGCTGGCGCACAATCCGGCGATCCGGCCGCACCGGCTGCCGGTGTCCTGGCGGCTGCCGGCCTCGGCGGCGCCGCTGATCTCGGCGGCGTTCTACCCGTACACGCCGTTCCGGGCCGGCACCGGCCCGGCGGAGCGGCGGCTGGCGGCAGCGGTCCGGGCGGACGGCTCGCCGGTGGACGCGGCGATCGACGAGGCGGTGGAGAGCGGCTGGGCGCTGCTGGAGCTGCCCGCCCGGCACACCGTGCGGACGGACCCGCAGGCGGTGGCTGCGGTGGCGGCGGTCGTCCGCCGGCTGCTGGACCGCGGGCTGACGGCCCACTCCGAGCAGGGCTCCGCGCCGGTCGAGCCGGGCCGGATCGCGGTCGGCACCGCGCACCGGGACCAGGCGGCGGCCGTCCGGCAGGCGCTGGCCGCGCTGGACGTGCCGGTGGACCCGGCGGCCGGCCCGGCGGTGACGGTGGACACCGCGAACCGGCTGCAGGGCCGTGAGTACGACGTCACCGTGGTGCTGCACCCGCTCTCCGGGCGGCCCGACGCGACCGCCTTCCACCTGGAGACCGGCCGGCTGTGCGTGCTGGCCTCGCGGCACCGGCACGCCTGCATCGTGGTGGCCCGGGCGGGGATCGCCGAGCTGCTCGACGAGCACCCGTCGACGGAGCCGGTGCAGCTCGGGGTGGCGGTGAAGTTCCCGGACGGCTGGGAGGCGAACCATGCGGTGCTGGCCCACCTGGCGGCGCACCGGGTGCGGCTGTCCTGAGGGCGGGCGGATCGGTCGGGGGCGCACGGTGGGTGACATGTGCGCCCCGGCCGGGAATAGCGACCTGGTGTGCACCGTTCCGATACCGGCCGCCGCCGCGCGACAATGGACGACGGCCAGTTTCCGCCACCAGCCCTCCGGAGGTGTCCGTCCATGCCCGATCCCCATGCACAGGCGTCCGACCAGAGCGGTGTTCCCGCGCCGGCCGCCCCGGGCCCGGGCACCCCTGCGCGTCGGCTGCGGCCGGCCCAGCTGATCTTCGAACCGCAGGCGGCCGAGCCGGAGCCGGAGCGTTTCTTCGATCTGGAGTCGATCGACGACCCGGCGGAACTGCTCCGTCGGTCCACCGAGTTGACCTTGGCCTTCCGGGCCGCGGCGGAGCGCGCCACGGACTTCCAGGCGATCGCCGCCGCGCAGCTCGCCGACACCCGCCGCTTCGACGCGATGACCCCGGCGGAGATCGCCGACCGCGCCGACTGGACGCCGGACTACGCGGTGCGGATGGTCGAGTACGGCCGCAGCCTGCAGAAGCAGCGCAGCGCGGAGCACTGATCCGGCCTGCCGGCGCCCGCCGAACCGGGCCTCTGGCATATGCGGCCGGTAAGGGTACGCCGGGGCCTGCCGCGGTGTCCGGCAAACGGGGTTTTCCGTCCGTTCCGTCGGCGGCAAGGTCCACGCTGCTGGGGTGGACATCTGGACGTATCAATCCGTGGAGTACGTCACTGTCGCCGGCGAGGCCTGGCTGGCCTCGGCCAGCGAGTACCCGCGCTCCATGCGTGCCCTGTGGGAGGCCCGCCCCTGGGCCTCCAGCGTGCTGCCCTGCGGCCGGGCCTTCGACGTGATCAGCATGCCGTCGCTGTTCGGCCGCCGGGTGCTGGACGAGCTGTGGTCCTCCGGTCCGGGCTGCGGCCCGGTCGCCGCCTTCCGCGGGCGCACCCTGCTGTTCGTCCAGCCCGGGGCGGCGCCCCGGCTGCGCACCCTGCTGGCCTGGGAGGAGTGGGCCCGCGACGTCCCGCCGCTGCTCTGCCACGGCAAGGGCGACGCGGTGACCGTTCCGCCGGTGCAGCGCATGCTGGACGCCCCGGACTCGCCCGGTCTCGGCGCCGGCCGCTGGATCGTCGCGCCGGACTCCCGGGAGCCGTGGCTGCCAGGTGCGGCCGTGGTGCTGTGGGCCTGTGTCCGAGCGGCCCGCGGCGAGACCGGGGCGTCCGCGCCGGCCCTCCCACAGGGCGCCGCGGAGGAGCCGGCCGGGGTGCTGCACCCGGCGCCGTCGGCCTGAGCCCGCCCGGGGGTATTCGATTTTGGCTCGGCCCGGAGCCGCTGCTAGAGTCTTCCACGTCAGCAGGCGCCGCTAGCTCAGTTGGTTAGAGCAGCTGACTCTTAATCAGCGGGTCCGGGGTTCGAGTCCCTGGCGGCGCACAGACGG
>NZ_JBFBJZ010000065.1:0-2901 GCF_040686255.1 Kitasatospora sp. NPDC085879
CCGCGCCCGCCCGGCCCCCCCCCCCGCCCCCCCGCCCCCCCACGACCAGCACGAACTGGACGAACCATGGATGAGCAGACAGGCGCAGAACAGGCTCACGCCGCACTGCGCGAGACCGTGATCGAGGCCCGCCCACAGGAGGCCGAACTCCGTGCCACCGAGTCATGGGCGGCCGCGGAACCGGCAGCTCGCCTGGAGCCGATGGTGGCGGCGGAGCCGGTGACGCGCCTTGAGGCGATGCATGCGGCGGAGCCGTTGACGCGGTTGGAGCCGATGCAGATGGCGGAGCCGTTGACGCGGCTTGAGCCGATGCAGAGGGCCGAGCCGGTGACGCGCCTTGAGGCCATGCACGCCGCCGAGCCGTTGACGCGGCTTGAACCGATGCATGCGGCGGAGCCGTTGACGCGGCTTGAGCCGCTGCAGCGTCGGGACGCCGCCGAGCCGACCGCCCTTCTGCGCCCGGCGGCGATGGACGCCACCCCGGCGACGTCGGACCGGCTGCGGGCGACCGCCATGGATGCCGTTCCGGCCGAGCCCACGCTGACGCGGTCCACTCCGCTCGCCGCGACGACCGCCAGGGATGCCGTTCCGGCTTCCGAGGCCCAGGTCAAGCGGCTGGCACCGACGACCGCCGCCGCGACCCAGTCGGGCGGTGGTTCCGCCGGCAGCGGCTTCGAGGTCAACCCGGACCAGTACCGGGCCGCGGTCAGCCCGGTGCTCGCGGCGGCCGACCAGCTGTCCCAGCTGGTGACCGGTCTCTCCGCCTTCCTCGACCACACCCAGTCGACGCATCCATGGGGCAACGACGAGTCCGGCAAGAAGTTCGCGGAGGGCGAGAAGGGCTACCTGAAGTACAGCACCGACACCCTCAAGGGCCTCAAGGGCATGCCGGACGCCGTCCGCTACGTCGCGGAGGGCCTCAAGGCCATGGCCGAGAACTACCGGGCCGCCGAGGAGGGCAACTCCTCGGCCTTCCAGGACGGCGGCGGCGCCGAGGGCGTCTCCGTCTCCCAGCCCGGTTCGTACAGCGCGCCCGTGAACGTCACCTCACCGGGCGCCACCCTGCGGGACATCGCGCAGGCCCACCCGTCCACCACCCGAAGGGCCTGATCCGATGGCGGTCGAACTTCCAGAGCCCCTGCAGTGGGTGCTGCTCCTCCTGGCCGGCACCCGCTGGCCGGAGGCCGACGAGGACATGCTCCGCGACATGGCGGAGCGCTGGCGCGACGGCGCCAAGACCCTGGAGGAAGCCGGACGGTCGGCGGACGCCGCCGTGAAGCGCGCCCTCGACGGCCAGCGCGGCGCCGCCGCCGACGCACTTGCCAAGCACTGGGGGCAGTTCACCACGGGCAAGGGCACCGAGGAGGAACCGGGTTACTTCCCCGGCCTCGTCCAGGCCTGCAACGGCATGGGCGACATGCTGGAGGCGATGGCCAACTCCGCGGAGACCGCGAAGATCCAGATCGTGGCCCAACTCGGCATCCTGGCCTTCGAGATCGCGACCGCGGAGGCGGAAGCCCCGTTCACCGCGGGCGTGTCGCTGGCCGAGATCCCCGTGTTCGTGGGCATCAGCCGCACCGCCGTCCAGCAGATCCTCAAGCAACTGCTGAAGGAGACCCTGCAGTTCGCGGCGAAGCAGGCCGCGCAGATGGCCGCGATCAACCTCCTGGCCCAGGGCATCGAGGTGGCGGAGGGCCACCGCAAGAGCATCGACACGAAGGAGCTCGGGCAGAACGCCCTCGGCGGCGCCATCGGCGGCGCAAGCGGCCACCTCATCGGCAAGGGCCTCAGCGCCGGCGGGTCGAAGCTCGGCCTCAGCAGTGTCATGGAGACCACCGCGGGCCGGATGGCCCACGGCGCAGCGGTCGGTGTCGGCGCCGACGTCTCCACCCAGCTCATCACGACCGGCCACGTCGAGGGCGGCAGCCTGCTCGGCTCCGGCCTGAGCGGCGGTGCCTCCGTCGGCCTGCACCGCGGTGCGGCCGTCGTGAAGGGCAAGTTCAACGCCCCGAAGATTCCGACCCCGCACACCGGCCCCGAGGGCGCTGGCGCCGGAGCCGGAGCCGGAGCCGGCAAGGGGACGGGCGGCGCGCCCGTCTTCTCCAAGCCCGACTCCGGGTCGTCGAGTTACCGCGGCCCGTCGGCCGAGGGACTCTCCGGCGGCGGCACCCACGAGGCCCCCTCGACAACCGGCACGCCCTCGTCGTCGGGATCGGCGGCATCCTCCGGGGGCGGAGGCCACGCCTCGACCGCCTCGACCGGTTCGGCTGCCACTGGCGGCACCGGCAGCACGGTGCACAGCGGTGGCGAGAGCGGCGGCGGTGCGGGCCGCACCGAGAGCGCTCCGCCCGCGTCCTCGTCCTCCGGCACCCGCGGCCTGGTGCCGTTCGGCTCCGACCGACCGGCGCCCTCCGCAGCCCACACCCCGGCCGCGGAGACCGCCGCGGCCCCGGCTGCACCGCGCGCGGAGACGTCCGCGACGCACGACGCCCCGGCACCCGCTCGTGGCGAGGCGCCCGCGCCCCGGCCCGCCGAGCCTGTGCACCAGGTCTCGGAGCCGGCACCCCGTGGTTCCGAGTCCGCACCCCGTGCCGCCGAGCCGGCCGCTGCCGTGCACGAGCAGGCTCAGCCGCAGACCCACCAGAACGTCCAGCCCGCCGCGCACGAGTCCGCGGCCGTCCCGATGTCGGAGTCGCGCCCCAACACGACCGCCGGTGAGACCCGTCACGTCCCCACCGACACGGCAGGGGCACACGAGGGACGGCCTGCGCCCACGGAGCCGGTCGCCGACCGGACGCCGACCGCCGACAGGCCGTCCCCGGCGCCGGTTCACGAGACGCCGGTCCATGAGTCGCCTGCGCCGAGCCGTGAGACTCCTGCTCATGTGCCGCCGACTACCGG